>BNTP01000152.1 GCA_025996695.1 Bacteroidia bacterium
GGCTATCGTCCGGCGTGGTAAATGTGGTGCCGTCGGGTTGCGTTTTCACGACAATTTTATCACCCGTGATTTGTGCCGCATCGAACGCGTGCAGCGGTTGACCGGTTTCGTGCAAAACATAATTGGTCACGTCCACAATGTTATTGATACTTCGCACGCCGATATTTGTCAAACGATTTTTCAACCAAGCGGGACTTTCGCCCACTTTCACTTTTTTGATTGTTACGCCGGAATAGCGCGGACAAGCCTCTGTATCAATGACTTCCACCGTAATTGCGGGCGATTTATCGTCAATTTTGAAAGCGTCCACTGAAGGACGATATAATAAAACAGGTGGAAGTGAAAGGGAGTGAGGTGATAGGTTTTTAACCTCACCCCTTTCACCTTTCACCTGTTGTTGTTGCAGATAAGCGGCCAAATCGCGCGCCACACCATAGTGAGAGGCGGCATCCACGCGATTAGGCGTGATGTCGACTTCCAAAATTGAGTCGCTTTCTACTTTATAATAATCTTTTGCGGGCATGCCAACTGTGGCGTCGGCCGGCAATACGATTATGCCGTCGTGAGAAGTACCAACGCCAATCTCGTCTTCCGCGCAAATCATGCCGTTGGATTCTTCGCCGCGAATCTTTGATTTTTTGATGGTAAACGACTCTTCGCCGTCGTATAAAACGGTTCCGATGGTGGCAACCACCACTTTCTGTCCTGCCGCCACATTCGGTGCGCCGCAGACGATTTGTTGGGGTTCGCCGGCACCCAAATCAACCGTTGTCACGTGCAAATGGTCGGAGTTTGGATGGTCAACGCATGTCAGCACCTGTCCGATTACCAAGCCTTTAAGTCCGCCCTTGATGGTTTCTACTTCCTCAATGCCGCCGGTTTCCAAACCAATGGATGTCAAAGCGGCCGACAATTCTTCGGGTGTCAAATCGAATTTCAGGTAGTCTTTCAACCAATTATATGAGATGTTCATGTTTTTATATGTTTATAGAGGCGCAAAAGTAGAAAATATTTTTCAAACTCGCAATTTTAATTCTAAAATTATTCTTCCCGAATCGCATCAATGGCTTTAATTTTTAAGGCTCTAATGGTTGGGATCGCTCCTGCTATCAAGCCGCAAAAAATCAATATTGTCATCGAAACGATGGCTGTTTTGAACGAAACCATTGGATGTTTGATAAATGTGTTTTCCAAATCGGATAGCCACGCCACGTCCATTACGCGCAGGACGAATACGCCTAATACCAAGCCCAGAACGCCTGCGAGAATGGTCAGCAGTAGACTTTCCGATAGAATTTGCGTGGCAATAGTCAGCGGTCGAGCACCAATCGCACGTTTGACACCAATTTCTTTGGTACGTTCTTTCACGGTCACCAGCATGATATTGCTCACCCCCACAACACCTGCAATGAGTGTGCCCGAACCCACAATCCAAATCAATAGCATGATGCCAATCAGCAGATAATCAAACATTTTGAATTGTTCTTCCAAATTAAAACTTCTGACCGCTTGCATGTCGGTGGGCGAAATGCTGTTGTGCTCTTTCAGCAATGTTTTTATCTTTTCTTCCATCTCTTTGGACGACGCTCCTTTTTTCACCGTTGCCGTTATGTAGTCAATTGCATCCGGCTGATTAGTGATATGTTGCAGAGTGGTGTACGGAACTGAAATCGTTTCTGTTGTACTGCCGCCACTGATATTTATGGATTCATTGCCACCTGAAACGCCAATCACTTGATAATAAATGCCATTCACTTGGATATGTTTGCCGATGGGCGATTTTTTTCCGGCGAACAGATCTTCAAAAACTTTCGTTCCTATCACGCACACTTTTCGGCGCAAAAGCACGTCCGTTTTGTTAATAAAGCGTCCTTGCGTCAGAAATGGCGATTCGATGTATTGATAATTGTCGTGCAACCCGCGTACCGCATAGGTGCCCGCATTGTTTTCAAACACGACTTTCCCTTCCCAGCCATTGCCAATTAATACAGGTGACAAATATTCAATTTCCGGAATGGATTTACGCAACAGTTCTATATCGCTGTTGTGCATCTGCCACCAACGCCCCGCCTGATAACCTTTATAGGGCTCACTGGTACGTCCGGACGTTATAAAGCACGAATTGGTAGCAAACCCCTCAACCTGTTCGCTCACGCTGTGGTTCAAGCCTTCTCCAAAACCCATGAGGACGACCAGCATGAAGATGCCCCAAAACACGCCAAAGCCGGTGAGCACGCTCCGCACCTTATTGCGCGTGATGGTCACCCACATCTCTTCAAACCTATCGCTGTCAAATACTTTCATCTGTTTATAATTTGTGTGTGTTGATGTTGCATAACCTACCTTAAATTTAGACATGACAGCATTAATTTTTAATTTTTAATTCTTAATTACTCCCTCATCGCCTCTACGGGCGAAATTTTCACGGCATTATAAGCAGGAAAAAATCCCGCCACTAATCCCGACACAATCAGCACCAACATGGCAGCAAATGCTACTTGGAGGTCGATAGTGGGGTTTGCAAACATGCGTGACGCCTGTTTCATCTCCGGTTGCGCCAAAATAGACGCGGCCAATTCGCCTACGGTAATCCCCAAAAACATGCCTACATAGCCGAAAACGGAAATGATGAATACCGATTCCATCAAAATGCTCATCAAAATCGACTTCGGCTTGGCTCCCAAAGCCTTCCGAATCCCGATTTCACGGGTCCGTTCGCGCACGGTAATCAACATAATATTACTCGTGCCGATGACGCCGGCAATCAGCGTCCCGATGCCAATCATCCAAATAAATGCCGAAATACCGTTGAAAATGCCCAAAAATTGCAAATAGTCCGTCAAACGATTCCAAATATTCAACGCACGCGTATCCACCGGATTAAAATAGTGGCGTCGTGCCAATGTGGCGCGCAATTTTTGTTCAAAAGCCTCACTTTTTTCTTTCGTATCTATATTTTTGAGCGTGATGTTGACGTTTTGTACCCGTTCGTGGTCAGAATTTGGATGCAAGACTTGCGCCGTCGTAATCGGAATATAAGCAATCTCTTGATTGCCCCAATTATCTTCTTTGAAAACACCTATCACGGTGTAGGCCAATTTGTTAGCCATAAATTGCTTGCCTACAGGGTCTTCACCTTTAAACAACGCATCGCGCACGTGCTCATTCACAACTGCTACTTTGCGTTTTTCTTTCAAATCCAAGTCGTTCAGCCATCGCCCACGACTACCTATTATAGTGATGCCGTTAATTTTGCTTTGCTCAGGCGCGACACCACGAAACTGGCAAGTGGATGAGAATTGTCCGTAAACCGTTGATACAGACGCGCTTACCCGTGGCGCAACGATGTCAACTTCGGGCATCTGTTTCACTATTTCCAAATCTTTTTCGTCCAATAAAACGCCGCGCTTGTCCGCCAATCCTTTATAAGGCATTGACGTTGCCCAGCCATTAAAGCCCACCACATTAGTTGAGCGATTGCCGAAATTGCCTGTCATCCCGTTGCGCAATCCATTGCCCGCACAAAGAAGGATGCAAAACATGAAAATGCCCCACGACACGGCAAATCCCGTGAGGAAGGTACGCATTTTATTTTCTTTGATGGTGCTGAAAATCTCAGCCCAGTTTTCTCTGTCAAACATCTTTCAATTAAAAATTAAAAATTACGCTGTTTTTCTATTGATATGAAAGCCCTACGGGCTACAAATGCAAATGTTTTGTCCTGTATGATATTCTGCTGTTTCATCCAATTCATAATTCTTAATTTTTAATTCTCTCTCGATGACCCCGTCTTTCAAATAGATAATTCTATCGGTGGCGTCGGCCACCGCTTGTTCGTGCGTGACGATAATCATTGTCATGCCTGTTTTATTGACCTCACGCAGGAGTTGTATTACTTCTTCGGAGGTGTGGCTGTCGAGAGCGCCGGTTGGTTCGTCGGCCAAGATGACTTGTGGTTGTGCGATTAGAGCTCGTGCAATCGCTATGCGTTGTTTTTGACCGCCTGAAAGTTCGCTTGGCAGGTGGTATGCCCAGTTTTTCAGCCCCATTTTGTCGAGATATTCCAAGGCGATGGCGTTACGTTTTTTGCGGCTCACACCTTGATAATAGAGGGGGAGTGCCACATTTTCCATTGCGTTTTTGTAGGAGATGAGATTGAACGATTGGAAAATGAAGCCAATCATTTTGTTGCGCACGTCGGCAGCTTGCGTTTCTGACAAATCCTGCATCAACTGATTGTTGAGGAGATACTTCCCCGTATCGTAGGTATCTAAAATACCCAAAATATTCAGCAGCGTTGATTTCCCCGACCCGGATGCCCCCATGATAGACACCATCTCGCCTTGTTTGATGGTGAGATTTATACCTTTCAACACTTGGAGCGGTGCCCCATTGTGGTAGGTCTTATTGATATTTTCTAATTTAATCATTTTACAACAGCGATGTTTGGGGGCAAATGTACGAAAAAAATATGACTTTTTTGAACAGAATGACTAAAAAAGCAAATTTATTTGTTTTTTTATGATTACATGAAAGGCTATGATTCTCTAAAAAAATCATAGCTCATCACAAAATCACACGAATCAAAGTTCAAGACCTCAGCTCTACAAAGCGCGTACACAACGAACCGAAACATACGCGTTTGTATGACCGAACGAGCCATAGAAACCGCTGCCTAGTATGCCGAGCAGGCTAAAAAACATTGCTTTTTTTCTCATGTTTTCTAATTTTTAATTATTAATTTTTAATTTATTTTCTCTCTTCCTTTTCTCTCATCTGCTTGTAAATGATATTCTCGGCGCCGTTTGGGCTGAAAGCCCGTGGCATCGTCCCGCAGGGACGGGATGTGCATAACCGTAGGGGGGCTTCGGCTACACCCACCTACGGTTATGCACATGCTGTCCCCGCGGGACAAAGTCAGAAATTGCTTGCAGGAAACGCTATTTAGTGGTATGATTGCGGATAGTCATATTTTTTTAATAATCGCGTGCAATTCAGCATTATTTTGAGGACAAAGTTACAATTTTATTTGGTCAAAAATAGGATTTTAACAAAAATTAAGACGCATTTGCCCTGACATTTACTTATATTCATATATTTTTTGTATTTTTGCCCCGAAATTTTAAATATATTTTTTTGCGAATGAAATAAAAAAAGAAACGTGTGCGGATAGCACATGAAAATCAAATACATATAAAATAGCGATTGCTATTTATTCTTGACTCCTATTTTCCACAAATAAGTTTCTTAACAAGAAACACTATCAAGAATAAGTTAGTGAACGCCGCTGTATGCGGCGTGGGACGACTTATCAGATAGTGTAGGCGTGGAAACCTTGGAGTCAGAAGGTCGTTTCCACGCTATTTTTATGTCCAAATTTTTGAAAATCCGATGGCGGTTCGACCGCTACTATCATATACAGAATCGCAACTGCCCATAAATGCGAAGTGAAACTGCAAAAACACTCAAATCATATTGCAGCGAGAGCAGAAACTCGTAAAAACGGGCGGAGTTACTTCCCACGAAAAGTCGTTTAGAGTAGAGGGAATAACAATTTTGCGTACCATAT
>BNTP01000153.1 GCA_025996695.1 Bacteroidia bacterium
ATCTCAAAGAATTGGAGAGGAAAGCCATTGATAAGTTATGAAGTTATTGTGCAACTGATTGGCTCTACAAAGACGGAAAAAGGACTTGAAGTGGAATGTGAGTTGGATATGGAGAATTATCTGACAGACATAATAATTGATGAGGCTGAAATGGAAAATGTCAATCTGATTGGCAGCACATTTCATGATGATGGGAATTATAGAATAATGCCTTCGTAATTGTCATTTTAATTCGTAACAATTCCTAAGATGGTTCTTTTTTGTTCTTGTAAAAGAAATATCTTAGTTTATTGTTGGAACATAAATATATTATTACTATCTTTGTGGCTGATATTATCGTTATAACATTATGAAAACAAACATCATTCTAGGGAACAGCAGAGGTCTTATTTTGCCTTCTGATTTATTGCGGAAGTTGCACTTGTCAATCAAGTCCGCCTTCAGGGTCAACGCATTAAAACCGCATAATATGGCTGAATTTTAATGCGTTGCGCCAAAAAAAATTTCAAAAACATTTGGCAGTATCAAAAATTAGTTGTAACTTTGCGCCGTCTTAATTGAAAAGGCACTTCGGGCGCTTAGCTCAGTTGGTTCAGAGCATCTGGTTTACACCCAGAGGGTCGGGGGTTCGAATCCCTCAGCGCCCACGATACGCGAAGCAGTTAAATTGAAAAGTTTGGCTGCTTACTTTGTTAAAATGCAGGAAGCCTTACAGACCCCGCGTATAACCACGTGACGTAGATTTGATGCAATTGCACCTTGGATTGTTAGCTCAGTTGGTTCAGAGCGCTGCCTCGACAAGGCAGAGGTCACTGGTTCGAGCCCAGTACAGTCCACTTCTCCAATGAGCATTAAAGCGCTGTGGAACAGACATTTAGAGCCTTAGAGCCTCTTAATTTTTCGAAGTGCCAAACGAAGTTTCCAAAAATCGCACTTCAGACCAATTGATTGTAAATATTCCGCACTTTCCAACCGGCTTTCTCCCAGGTGATTTGGTCAACCTCATTCTTGCCTTCCACTTTCAAATATTCATACATCGCAGGATAGGTGATGATGGAATACATCGCATCAGCCATCGCGTCTATGTCCCAGTAGTCGGTTTTGACGGCTTTTTCCAAAATTTCGGCACAGCCCGATTGCTTGGAAATGATGGTGGGCACGCCGCATTGCATCGCTTCGAGGGGCGAGATGCCAAAAGGCTCTGACACTGAGGGCATTACATACACATCGCTGGATTTCAGAACTTCATATACCTGCGTGCCTTTCATAAATCCGGTGAAGTGAAAGCGGTCAGAAATGCCACGCTGGGCTGCCAAACGAATCATTTGATTCATCATATCGCCGCTGCCGGCCATCACGAAACGGACATTTTTTGTTTTCGACAATACACGAGCGGCTGCTTCCACGAAATATTCGGGGCCTTTTTGCATGGTGATGCGCCCCAAAAATGTTACGACCTTGTCTTTGGTGCCCTTTTTCGACTGTATGGCAGTGATGGTCGGGCTCATCGGCTCTACCGCATTGTGCACCGTAGTCACTTTGCGCGGGTCTTGGTGGTATTTTTCAATCACCGTGTTGCGCGTCAAATTGCTCACGGTAATGATATGGTCGGCATGGTCCATTCCGTCTTTTTCGATGCCGTAAACGGTGGGGTTGACGTTTCCGCGACTGCGGTCGAAATCCGTCGCATGCACATGAACGACTAACGGCTTGCCGGTAACCATCTTCGAGTGAATCCCCGCCGGATAGGTCAACCAGTCGTGCGAGTGAATCACGTCGCAGGGTATCGTGCGAGCAATCACGCCTGCCACAACCGAATAATTATTGATTTCGTCCAACAGATTGTCGGGATAGCGACCGGAAAAGCCAATGCAGCCTAAATCGTTAGGATTCAGATAGTTGAAATCGGAATAAATATGATTACGCAGGTCAAAATAAATCTGCGGGTCCATGAATTTGCCAACACGCTCGGTCACAAGCTCCACGTCCACATCGCGCCAAGCCACAGGCGTGTTGCACATCCCAATCAACTGTAAAAAACTCGTATCCTCATCGCCCCAAGGCTTCGGCATCACAAACGTGATGTCCATATCGGGCTGCAACGACATCCCCTTAGTCAGCCCATAACTCGCTGTCCCAAGTCCTCCTAAAATATGCGGCGGAAATTCCCAGCCATACATTAATGCTTTCATATTGTGTTAATGTGTTTATTTATCTTCTTTTGTTTCTTCATAATTTAACGTCATCTCAATTGAAACTCTATCTGACTTTGATACAGCAAATATGTTCCTATGCTTGTTGGGATTTTTCCTGACTGTGACGCGCTATTGTCCCTGCGGGACAAAGAAAGGCACACAGATTTCACGCGATAACCGACGGAAATAGTGACATCAAGATTATAAAAATTTGTAGGTTTGGTAGAAAATTCGGAAATTCCGAATTTTCTTACGGTGTTATCTTCAATTAACTCATTCTCAGCATATATGTTCTTAATGTGCTCATTGATAGTTGATTTCGATTTGTTAAATAGAAGTGACATTTGGTCTTGTGTAAGCCAAACTGTGTCGTCTTCCATGCGTACATCAATTTTAATGTCGCCATCGGGCAACTGATAGAGCAGGATTTCACTGTTAGCTAAGTCTTTGTGTTCTAATGCTTTTGTGTTCATTATTCATTATTCATTGTTCATCAGTTTCAGCACTCTCAAAATCGCTGACACATTCATCGCAAACGAAATCGCACCGCGACTTTGAAACGGCGGATTACCATCAAAAAGCTCAGACAACGAACTGATGCAATGCGTGCTCATTTCTTCTTCCAAACCAATCAACATGCGTTCCGCAAATGACACGCCGCCTGTTTGGTACAAATTCAAATATGCTTCCAAATAAAATCCCAGCAGCCAAGGCCACGCCGTTCCCTGATGGTATGCCAAATTGCGCTCGTAGAGCGTTCCAACACAATAGGGCGTGTAGCCGCCGCTGTTTGGACTCAGCGAGCGGATGCCTTTCGGAGTAAGCAATTCTTTCGTCACAAAGTTCAAAACCGACCGTTTTTGTGTGCGATTGAGCGGCGAATAGTCCAAAGCCACTGCAAAAAGCATGTTCGGGCGCACGCTCAAATCGGCGTAACTGCCATCAATATAATCATACAGATAGCCATGCGGGTTGATAAATGTAGACAAAAACGCGATCGCCGTGTTGGCGGCGGCATCTTCCAAAAAGGCGATTTGTTGGGTCGGAGTTTGTCCTCCCTTGCCTTTCGGACGGGCAGACCCCGCCTCAACAGATTTCAACAATTCTGATGCAAACTTTAAGACATTGTACCACAAGGCATTAAATTCTACAATATAACCGGTTCGCGGCACAATGGGACGCTCGTCGATAGTAGAATTCATCCATGTGAGAGGTTTTTCTCGCCCCCCTTGGACATATAATAATCCGCGACTGTCCAATTTCAAATTCGGATGCTTGTTGGTACGGATATATTCGATGATTTCGTGCACTAAATCCCCGTAACGCTTGCGACATTGCTCTAAAGAAGTTGCCTTGGCATATTGTTGGATAGCCCAAACCGCCCACAGAAAGACGTCAGGCAGGTCAATTTCTTGAATAACCTTGTCCAAACTGCCGTCGCGCATAAAATTTTGTAGCGCAGGAATGGCAGTATCCGTCAATTTTTCAAACCGCACAGGGTCGTCAATCGCCAACGAGCAGCCGGGCATCGCAACAAACAGATCGCGAGCGCGAACCTTAAACCACGGGTAGCCTGCCAAAAGGTAGGCGTCATTTTCGGTTGGACGAAAATAAAATTGCTGTGCCGAATTTTTCAAACAATTGTAAAAACTCGTGCGTGGAGTTCGTGTCGTGGATTCTTCGTCATATTTCTCCTGAATAAGCGATGGTTCAATGACTGAAACACCGCCTGAAAAATAGATTGATTCACCTTTTTCAATAGTCATTTCAAAATAGCCCGGCACATACAAATCCTCCTTAAAAGGCAATCCGGACTCTTTCGCCTTGTGATATTCGATGTCTGTCCACCAATCAGGCTGGTAAACAAAATCCACCGGCTTACTAAATTGCAGGTGCAATTCGGGATAACCGTCGTACATGCAAGTCTTTATGCCATTTTTCACCTCCGTATAATTACGATTAGCAACAGAGTTTTCATGCGTCAGTTGATTCATATTGCGAAAAGCCAAAAACGGGCGCAGTTGCAAAGTCGTCGGCGAATGTGCATCTAATAAGGTATATTTTATTAAAATCCGGTTTTCGAAAGCCGTAAACACTTTTTCTTTCGACATAATCACGCCTCCGACCCTGTAAATGGTTTTCGGAATGCCTTCAAACTCAAATTGGCGGATGTATTTATTCCCGTTCGGACTGAAATTATAGTCCGAATACTGATGCACACCCAAGTTAAAAGCCGCACCGTGTTGAATGATCGTTTCGTCCAAAGAAGACAGCAAAACGTGATTGTCGGCATCTAAATTGGGCACAGGACAGACCAGCAGACCGTGGTATTTTCGCGTGTTGCAATCCACAATAGTCGTCGAATGATACGCGCCAACACGATTGGTGCGCAAAATTTCTCGCTGCAGCGACTCCTCCAAATTGATGAGTAGCGTTTTATCGAATTTAAGGTATCCCATAGTTCTCTAACGTATATTAAATTAGTGTCGCAATTTACAACTTTTTTTAATATGAAGCAAGAAAAAAAGGATTTTTTTTCGTTTGGTTAGATATTTTCTTAGAAATTGAACAATTGTTGAACAAAAATGACCGAAAATCTGGATTTTAACACAGTATCTTGGTATGGGTGAATATTGTCTGAACCGTGATTAAGGGACGAAAAATAAATAACCTATAAGGGTCAATTTAAACCCTAACTCCGCAAAAATTTAGGTAGTTTACGCAAAAAAGTGGCATAAACCTTTGGATATTCCACTTTTTTGATATAACTTTGTGCCACCTAAATAGGTTGCATTATGTATTTACCGGAATGGATTCAACAGTTCAAGGAGCCTTTGACGGAAATCAGGCTCATCAACGGTACTTTTTACAAGTATCAAGTAAAGTATGTCTATGACAGGCAGAAAAAACGCTCGGCAAAGAAGACTATTTGCCTGCTTGGTAAAATCACCGAGACAGAAGGGTTTGTTCCTTCATCAAAAAACGAATTGAGATTGCGCAACGAAGAATTGCCGCAAGTCGATATAAAGACTTTTGGCGTTTACAATCTTTTTTCGGAGTTGATGAAAGAAGAAATCTCGTCTTTGGGAACGTTTTTTGATGAGGAACATACAGAAACGATGCTCGGTTTTGCCATGATGCGCTGGGCGTATCAAACGCCGATAAAGCGGGCAAGAGACTATCATTCGCACGATTTTTGTTCGGAATTATGGGCGAGGAAATCGTTTTCGGACAAGACTGTTTCTTCGACCTTGAAATATTTTGGCGAAAACCGTCAGGCCGTCGTGGCATGGATGAAGACACAGTTGAAAGATGTGCCCGGCGGGCAGAACTTTGTGCTGATGGATTCCACGCACACATTAAGTGTGTCG
>BNTP01000154.1 GCA_025996695.1 Bacteroidia bacterium
GAATGGTATCTCGACCGCATTGCAGCCATTCGTCGCATCGTTCCAAGTGCCGCCATCTCGACCTCTTCTTTTGTCAATTTTATCCGATACTTTACCATAACTCGTTTTTGGCGGCAATGGTACAAAAAATATACGGCTTGTCAAAATTAACTGAACACTAGTTACTTCAGTCGCATATTCAATACCTATCTGATTTTTCGGCAACATTTGTTCAATCAAATTCAAACACAGGCTTTCCAAAAAGAGTTGCAGACGTTGCGTCAGTAATATCCACATGCACCAAATCCCCGACGTGGTAGTTGCCTTTGTCAAAAATGACGACTTTATTTTGCGACGTGCGACCAAATAGCTGCTCGCGAGAACGTTTGGAAAAGCCTTCGACCAGCACTTCGCGCCTTTTTCCGATTTCTTCCCGATTGCGCAGCAACGACGATTCAAGTTGTTGGGCAATAATTTCGTTCAAGCGGCGAATTTTCACATCTTCGGGCACATCGTCCGGCAGATGTTGTGAGGCGTATGTGCCGGGGCGTTCCGAATACTTGAACATAAATGCTGCATCAAAGTTCACTTCACGCATCAGAGCAAGGGTTTCTTGGTGGTCTTCTTCCGTTTCGGAATGAAAACCGCAAAACAAATCGGTCGAGATGGCGGCACTTGGAACGATGCGACGAATGGCTGCAATGCGGTCGAGATACCATTCTCTCGTGTATTTGCGGTTCATTGCTTTCAAGACGTTGTTGCTTCCCGACTGTGCCGGCAAGTGAATATTTTTGCAGATATTGTTGTGTTCCGCAATCACCTGCAATGTTTCGTCGCTCATATCTTTGGGGTGAGAGGTCGTAAAACGAATGCGCATATTTGGTGCCTCTTTTGCGACCATTGCTAATAAGGTTGGAAAGTCCACCATGGTGTCCTCGCTATGACGGTATGAATTGACGTTTTGCCCGAGAAGCGTCACTTCGCGATAACCCTGTTCTTTCATCACGCGTAATTCGTTGATAATACTCTCCGGCTCGCGGCTTCGTTCGCGTCCGCGCGTGTAGGGCACGATGCAATAGGTGCAAAAATTGTTGCAGCCTCGCATAATAGAAATAAATCCCGAGAGTTTCACGCCGGAAAGCTTAAGTGGAATCACATCTTTGTAAGTTTCAGTGGTTGAAAGCTCTACATTGATCGCTTTTTCGCCTTGTTCGACGGCTCCAATCAGATTGGGCAAATCAAGATAAGCGTCCGGACCAACAACCAAATCGACCCGGTGCGCCTGAATCAATTCGTCTTTGACACGCTCTGCCATACAGCCTAATACGCCGATAATCAGGGATTTATTATTTTTTTTCAGTGATTGAAAATACTCCAAACGCGAGATCACCCGCTGCTCGGCGTTGTCCCTCACGGAGCAGGTATTAATAAAAATAACGTCCGCATTTTCGATGCTGTCGGTGGGTTCAAACCCGTCCATTTGCATGATTGCGCTAACCACCTCACTGTCAGCGACATTCATCTGACATCCGTAGGTTTCAACGAAGATTTTTTTGACACTTTTCGTCATTTAACAAAGTTTAACTGAGAGATTATGCATTTTTCTGCAAAAAAGTTTGCAGGTTCCGAAATAAACACTACCTTTGTGTGTGAAAAACGTAAAATTTTTTCATAGTTAAGGTTTTGGTTAAATGGGTAAGGGGTGACTGCGAAGTTATCCCTTACGACTTTTATATACTTTTCCATCGTTTTTATCATCTTCTCTTTGTTACTTTCAATACAGCACGTCATAAAAGTCCCATTTCCACTATTTGTACGACCCGTTCAGTGGCAGCATCTTTGCCGTCAGGGTCGTAATCCGATTTCAGACTGGCTCCAAACAATCCTGCAAACACATTCCAAAAGCCCGCACGCAGCGGTCCAAGAAATGCTTTGAGGATGGTGTACGAACTTTGATTACACTCCCGATCAATCAGTTTGATAAGTAATTTGCCCTGAGCGAGGGTCATTTTCTTCATCACAGGCTTATATTCATCATAAAGTTCATTTTCCATACGTTTGAGATGGGCTTCACGCGCCTGTTCGGTCGGCAAAGTCTGCATATAATCATACGTTTCAAGCAAAGTCGCACGAATCATTTTGGCATAAGGCAACGCCTTCTTAACATCGCGCACCAATTTCGCATATTGCTCGGCCTGCTTTTTATTTTTAGACCCCTGCTGTGCATAAATATATACATCATCAAAAGCCAACGTCTTAATCCTATCGCTGTCCGTCATCACAAAATCCGGAATACTATCACGAAAAGATGGGGCGGAGGGCTGGGCGCTTGCTGAGGTGATTGATAAAAGGTAAAGGGTGAAAGGTAAAAGGTACAGGGTAAAAGGTGAAAGGTGAAAGGTGAAAGGTGAAATAATCAATCGCCTCATCATCCCGCACTTGATGTGAAATCCCCGATTTATTTTGAGAGGATTGCGTGTAAAGATCACGTTCGACATGAAGTCGGTCAATGCTGTCATGAGGTTTAGCGTCTGTTTCATTGCGGATGCGAAGCTAAATAAGAATTGTGATATTCTAACTCGCCCGTAACCTCCTGACCGAGCCAATCGGGCTTTTCAAACGTTTCTGTTTCCGATTGCAATTCCAATTCGGCAATGACCAAGCCTTCGTGAGCGCCGTGAAAGACATCCACCTCAAACACATGGTCGGCAAAAGGAACATAATGACGCTCCTTGTCAATCAGTCCGGGTTGCGCCAACGGCAACATATTGCGGGCATCCGCTACCGGAATCGGGTATTCAAACTCCAAGCGTGAAAAACCCTTATCGTCCGTAGCCCCTTTGACGGTCAAAAATCCGGTATCGTCCTTGATGCGAACGCGCATCGTGCATGCTTTTGAACTCATCAAATAGGCTTGCACAATCCGCTCTTTTTTTATCACATACGGGTAAAAATCCCCTTTCACTAAGAACTTGCGTTCTATTTCTATATTTTGTTCATTCATTTTTCAAAAAAATTACAGCAACACACACACCACAGAATCTTCACTCGTTTTGCCACCGCGAGCTACAATCGTGTTTTTCCCGCTAATCAACGTCACATCATATATAAATGTACCATAATCCCCACGTTTTTTGCCCAGCGAGCGACCATTCACAAATAATTCGACCTCCGCCTGATTGGAGTAAACCTTGATTTGCTGTTCGGGTATCGAACGGTTGGTCGCGCGGCGTTCGGCAATGTAAACAAACGCGTCCGCAGTATTCCAATTCGCTTTGTAGAAATAAAAAGCATCCTTGCGCAAGTGGCGGTCAAAACTCACTAAACCTTTGTCGTTGACGCCTTTAATCTCCCCCTCAGTGCGATGCGCCGCTCCAAAATCGAACATATTCCAGACGAACGTGCCCCAAAGAAACGGACGCGTGTTGATGGCTTTCCAATGCTCTTCATGAAAGTAGGTTTGCCAATTTTCAGGATGCCAATAGCTGTTCGCGGCGGGCTGTTTGAGCGAATCTTGCTGATGATAAAAGCTGGCTCCTGCACCGTATTCGCTGATTCCGACAGGCGTGTTGGGATATTCCGCGTGCGTGCGGTCGGCCCACGTGCCAATCGCTGACGGTTTGCTACCATACCAACCAAAATAGTTATTCCAAGCCATTACGTCCGTGATTTTATTTAGCTCGGCAGAGATATTGGTGGCTGCCGTGGTCTTCCGAGTGGGGTCTGTTGCGTGAGCTAAATCGTTCAGCTCGCGAACATAATCGCCGGGGTTATCACCTTGCTCGTTCAACTCATTAAACAAGCCCCAAAAACAGATGGAGGGGTGGTTGTAATTTTGATGAATCATTTCCAGAAGTTGCTGTTTGCCATTATCGTTGAACGATTGCAGGTCTACGAAACCCTTATCGCGATAGCCTCCCGGGCCGATAAACGGAATTTCTGCCCACACCACAAAGCCGTATTCATCGCAGAGGTCATACATTTCCTTATCTTGCGGGTAGTGCGACAAACGGACGGCATTGACGCCCATTTCCTGCATGATAGCCATGTCTTCGCGGTGATTTTCGGAATATAATGCATTGCCAATCATCGCGCGGTCTTGATGGCGACACACACCACGCAGCTGTACGTGCTCATCGTTAAGGAAAAATCCTTTATTGGGGTCTACATTATAGTATCGGATGCCCAAATGTTCAGTTACGCGGTCAATTTCTTTGCCCGCTCGCATCAGCGTCGTTTCTACCTTATATATATAGGGATCTTTCGTGCCTTGCCAAAAATGCGGTTTTGCAATCGTAATCGGCAGTATAGAAACGGGGCATGTCCCGTCGTTACAATCCGTGACGGTTTCGGCCACCGTCTTCTGTTTCGCATCTTTCACTTGCACGCGCACTGTCATTCCCGCGAAAGCGAGAATTCCATGACTGCTATTCAAAACCACCTTTGCGTTCACCACAGCCTGTTCTTTGCTAATTGTTTGAGGAATCAAATACACGCCCGACGAGGCATAATCCGTCAACGAAATATGCACCGGATCCGTCACAATCAATTCCACATCGCGATAAATGCC
Organism: Bacteroidia bacterium; assembly: GCA_025996695.1. Classification (GTDB taxonomy): domain Bacteria; phylum Bacteroidota; class Bacteroidia; order Bacteroidales; family Azobacteroidaceae; genus Azobacteroides. The sequence continues at coordinate 4,550 of BNTP01000154.1, forward strand.
GCCATACATATTGAAATCGCCCACCAAAGGCATCACGTCCAATTGAAGGGCATTATTGACACGCACCATCAGTTTATTGGCCTTTCCAAACGTCAATTCTTTCGTAATATCGAAGACAAAAGCCGTGTATCCACCGCGGTGTTCGCCCACGCACTTGCCATTAACAAACACGGTTGCCACGCTATTCACGCCTTTGAAGCGCAGATAGATGGTTTTCCCTTCCCAAGAGGCCGGTATGTCGATGGATTTTTCGTAATTCATCAATCCCCGATGATAATCTTCTCTGCCACTCAAAGCGTCCAAATTCCATGTGTGCGGCAGATTGATCTCTGTAAACACATTTTTACGCACTTCGTAGCCGGGCGTAAATTTCCACGACCGATTGATATTTACCACTTCGCGTGCCGATGCCCACGAGGATATAATGCCTAAAAGCAATACAAACAATAATTTCTTCATACGACTAAACTCTAAACTCTAATAACTAAACTCTAATGACTAAACTCTAACTTGGTGCAAATGTACAATTTTTTTATGAAAAACAGGCTAATTTAATCACTTTTTAAGCCCTTTTTAAAAATATTTTGCCATAAAAAAAATAAATCATTACCTTTGCATCAATTCCGAATGTTCAAAGCGTGGAATAACCTCTTCGGAAGGACTTTTTGATTATAGAAACACTTTAATATAATGTGCGTATTAACACATTTGTCATTTTATCATAAGCCTAATTTTTTTTATGTTTTACTAAATTCATCGCGCAAAGATAATCATTATTTTAATTCGCTAAACTTTTTTTTGGCAAAAAAATACGCACAAACTTGCAAAAATCATTTTTTATTCGTTCCTTTGTAGGGTAAAGTGCGACAAGCCGTCGTCGAAACAATTGTTCAGCAAGCGAGACTGAACCTATTATTCCGTTAATAGTAGCCTAAAGAGGCGTGCGACCGGAGTAATCCGGTAGTGCGAAGCCCTCTTGCAAAGTCCC
>BNTP01000155.1 GCA_025996695.1 Bacteroidia bacterium
AGGTCAATCACTATCTCAAAGAGACGAATGCCTATAAAGAGCCGTCAGAGGCAAAATTAAATTTCATAAACAATGTATAACAATGACAACAAAATTGAACGAAGAAACCATCAATGCAAACGTTACATAACAACAGAGAAGGGAAGGCAATTTTTGGGAGGTTTTGACGTTTAAACATCAAAGCAAAAATATGAAATTATCAATCATAACAGTCAATCGAAATAATGCTGCGGGCAAGGATCTGATTTTAAGTATCATCGTTCCGGCATACAATGCCGAAAAATACATTGCAAAATGTTTGGATAGCCTGCTAAATCAAGATTTAGAGGACTATGAAATCATTGTTATCAATGATGGCTCAATTGATAAAACAGTTGAAATTGTTACACAATATACAGAAGAAAGCAACATTATTTCTTTGATTAGTCAACAAAATCAAGGACAAGGGGTGGCTCGAAATGTAGGAATATCAAATGCAAAAGGGAAATATCTAATGTTTGTGGATGCCGACGATTATCTAAAAGAAAATTCTATTTCGTTGCAGATCAACCGGATAGAAAAGGAGGATATTGATTTGCTATATGGAAATTATGAAAAAGTGGATGTAGAAGGTCATGTTTTGAATAAAACAAAAATTGAAAAATTAACGAATTATACCGACAAAACGCTTTCGTCAGAACAGTTTCTATCAAATCATTTTGGATTTTATTGCTATACGCCCTTGTTTGTATATAAAAGCTCTTTTATTCAGAATTTAGACTTTTCATTTCTGCCAAAAATCTACTTGGAAGACACAGAATGGCTATCCAAAGTTATTTGCTATGCGAAGAAAATCGCCATGATTGATTATCCGTTTTACAATTATGTGCAAACGCCGGAATCTTCGATGAGAAATCAAAATCAATTAGAAAAAAAATTAAAAGACACATTGTTTGTAACGCAGCTCATGTGCAAATTTCAGCTTAAAAATGTTAGAGAACAAGGCATCAATGAATGGTTTGATGAAGCGATTAGCATAAATGCGATTATGCTTTGTAGTGCAGTTTCTAAAAAAGATTTTAAATCTTATAGCACAATGGTGTATGGAGCACTGTCGGACTTAAATATTTTTCCACTCAAAATAAGAAAAATGCCAATAAAGTTTAAAATAATGTCGCATTTCATTAATTTGGATTGGAATATGTCGATTTTTTTATTATCAATAATCAACAAATAGAAATCAATGAAAAATAAAATCCTCTTTTTCCACCCATCTTCCGAACTCTACGGCGCGGATAAGATTTTGGTATATATCATGAAGAATTTTCCGGATGATGAAAAAAACCTCATCTTGCGCACCGACGGGCCACTTATTGACCTTGTCAAAAAGGAATGTCCCGACGTGAACATTCATATCATCCCCACTCTGCCCGTCATTGCAAAGAAAAATTTCACGCCAATCGGCATTTTTAAATTCATAGCCGCCTGGACGACCTTCAAAAAGAATGTGAACCAAGTGGTTCAAGAAGCACCAACAATCGTCTATCTCAATACATTGGCGGTGGTTCCTATCTTGTGCTATTACAAACATACCAAAAAGATTGTTCACATCCATGAGATATTAAAAAACAACAACTTATTGCATCGAATCATCAATAAGATGGCCATTAAAAAATCGGATGCATTGATCTGTGTATCCAACGCTGTACGTGACAATTTACTGGAAATAGCGCCTCCTCAAGAGGCAGAAAAAATAAGATTAGTGCATAACGGCATCACTTTTCAAACACAGTCTACAGAAAGCAATCCCGTGTTTGAAACAGATCCGCAGAAGTTAAATTTTGCATTGATAGGCAGAATAAAGCCTACACACAAGGGGCAATGCTTACTCCTGGATGCGATTGCCAAATTGCCTTTTGACCGATTGTCACGATGTCATTTTTATTTTGTGGGAAGCCCTGTGCCCGGACAAGAATACATGCAGGACGAAGTGGTTGCAAAAATAAATGACTTAAATCTGAATGAAAAAGTAACCATTATCCCTTTCGTAAAAGAAATAGAACAAGTGTATCAAAAAATGGACGCCGTGATTGTGCCTTCCACGTTTGAGGATCCATTCCCGACAACGGTGCTTGAAGCCATGTTTTTTGCGAAACCCGTTATCGGCACGCAAATGGGGGGGATTCCGGAAATGATACAAGATAAGGAAACCGGGTTTCTGGTGAATAAAAATGATGCCGATGATTTAGCAGCGAAAATTTCATATTTTATTGACAACCAAAACGTTATTAACGAAATGGGAGAAAAAGGCAAACTCTATTTTGAGAAGCATTTTAGTGAAGAAAGTTTTGTCCATCGCTATAATAAAAGTCTGAAAGATTTAGTGGAATGAAACCAAAAATAATTTCAAAAACAGGAAATGATTAAAGCACAAGAGATTAGTATTGAGGATTTTAACTACGAATTGCCCAACGATCGGATTGCAAAATTTCCGTTGCCGCAACGCGACCAAAGCAAATTGCTAGTTTATCGCCGTCATGCCCGCGCAGGCGACAACCCCAACATCCAACTACCTGAAATTGCGGCAAGCAGATTCAGTCAAATAGACACTTTTCTGCCGGACAATGCGCTGTTGATGTTCAATAATACGAAAGTGATTCAAGCGCGGCTGGTATTTCAAAAAACGACGGGCGCTTCGATTGAAATTTTTTGTTTAGAACCGAAAGAGCCGTCCGACTATGCGCAAACTTTTGTGCAAAATCGTTCGTGCACATGGCTCTGCATGGTGGGCAATTCAAAACGTTGGAAAGGCGAACGGTTGCTGCGGCAAATTGATAACCTGCAATTCACGGTTGCACGCATCGCTAATTACGGCGACACGCACCTCGTTCGCTTTGAATGGGACAATCCCGATTGGAGTTTTGCCGATATTTTGGAACAATTTGGCGAACTGCCGATTCCGCCTTACCTCAATCGCCAAACGGAAGAGAGCGACAAGGAAACCTATCAAACAATTTATTCAAAGATAAAAGGCTCCGTGGCAGCTCCTACGGCCGGATTGCATTTTACCGATGCCGTGTTGGATTCCCTGAAAAAGAAACACATTGAGTTAGAAGAATTAACCTTGCACGTGGGCGCAGGTACGTTCAAGCCCGTCAAAGCCGACCGTTTGGCAGAACACGAAATGCACACCGAGTGCATATCCGTCAAAAAATCAACTGTCGAAAAACTATTATCGCACGCCGGACAGGTCTTCGCCGTGGGCACCACCTCCGTGCGCACGCTCGAAAGTCTTTACTATATAGGTAGCATCCTCGAAAAAAATCCGGATGCCTCGCCCCACGAATTAGCCGTCGCTCAATGGATGCCCTATCAATCGCCAAATCAACTCGTGCTATCGGTGTCAAAGTCCCTGCAAAACATCTTAGATTACATGACCCGCACGCATTTAGCCACACTAACGACCCACACGCGCATTCTAATTGCACCGGGCTATGAATTTAAGATTGTGAACGGAATCATCACCAATTTTCATCAGCCAAAAAGCACGCTGCTGTTGCTCATTTCGGCATTTATTGGCGACTTGGATTGGCGAAAAATCTATGACTACGCCCTCGCTCACAACTTTCGTTTCCTCAGCTATGGCGACAGTTCGCTGCTGATGTAAAAAAGCGATACAAATAATCCTATGCACATATTTTCCATTTGTGTGCAAGTTTTGTGTTAAAAAATTTTTTTCTATCAAAATAATGCCTTACCTTTGCGCCTGCAAATTTAGTGTAAATCTTCAATAATTACTAATTAAAAAATTAAAAAATTATGTCAGAAATTGCAGAAAGAGTAAAAGATCTTATCGCTGATAAGTTGAGCGTGGAGAAATCAGAAGTTACGCCGGAAGCGAACTTTATCAATGATTTAGGTGCAGACTCTTTAGACACGGTAGAGTTGATCATGGATTTTGAAAAAGAATTTAACATGAAGCCTATTCCTGATGATGTGGCGCAAACCATTCAAACGGTAGGTAACTCAATCGATTATATCGAAAAGCATGCTAACGAAGCATAAAATGCTGTAAGGGCGGGTTTCAAACCCGCCCCTACTTAATTTTAACATTATGGAATTAAAGAGAGTAGTTGTAACGGGCTTGGGAGCACTGACTCCGGTCGGGAAAAACGTGCAAGAGACATGGAATTCCTTGATCAGCGGGGTGAGTGGGGCTGGGCCGATTACATTGTTTGATGCCTCCAAATTCAAAACTCGTTTCGCGTGTGAAGTAAAAGATTTTGACCCGAATGAGCACTTTGACCGCAAGGAAGCCCGCAAGTTGGACCGTTACGCCCAATTGGCTGTCGTTGCGGCTAAAGAAGCCGTAGAAGATTCAGGGTTAGACAACAAAAAAACCGATCGCGATCGTGTAGGCGTCATTTTTGCTTCCGGCATCGGAGGCATTGGAACTTTTGAACAAGAAGTGGGCTACTATTTTCAAAATGAAGAAAATGGTCCACGTTTCAACCCATTTTTTATCCCCAAAATGATCAGCGACATCGCTGCGGGACACATTTCTATCATGTATGGCTTTCGCGGGCCGAACTTCGGAACGGTTTCTGCGTGCGCTTCATCCACCAATGCTGCGATTTCTGCTTTTGACTTGATTCGTTTGGGAAAAGCCGATGCAATCGTTACCGGTGGTGCCGAAGCCGCTATCACTATCTCCGGAATGGGCGGATTCAACGCCATGAACGCTCTTTCCGTGCGTAACGACTCCCCTGAAACGGCTTCTCGTCCGTTCAGTGCCAGTCGCGACGGCTTTGTGATGGGCGAAGGTGGTGTATCGCTCGCCAATGCCCAATTCATGACCTATCCTGTCCATTGTTTCACGTTTGACCATTTTTGAACGGGTATTCGTGAGAAAGCCTTCATTTTTGTTCGGGTATTTTTTGAATAAGATGTCGGTTACGATCGCATTCAGTATCGCGTCGCCCAAAAATTCCAAACGTTCGTTATCGCGTATAGTCTTACCTCGTCTTCCATCTCTGAACCACGATTTATGACGCAACGCCTCCTCGTAGTAGGCGATGTTATTCGGAAAGAATCCGAGAATGTGATATAAAGCAAAGTAAGACTCTCTTTTCGGGTGAAAAAAGAGCCTTAGCCATTTCCAAAATGTTTTCATTTGTGTCATTGCAGGCTTGACCCGCAACCCCAGACTTTTTTATTTCACAAATTTCTTGACTATCACGCAAGCATTGTGGCCACCAAATCCAAAGGTATTAGAAAGAGCGGCGTTCACGGTGCGTTTTTGGGCATTATTGAACGTGAAATTCAACTTATAATCCATATCAGGATCGTCGTCGCCTGGCTCATGATTGATGGTTGGCGGGACTACATCGTTTTGTACAGCCAACACACAGGCCATCGTTTCCACAGCACCTGCCGCGCCGAGCATGTGACCGGTCATCGACTTGGTTGAACTGATATTCAGATTGTACGCATCCTTGCCAAAGACC
>BNTP01000156.1 GCA_025996695.1 Bacteroidia bacterium
AAAATTTATCGGCATCAATGCCTTTCGTTTCCTCCAACCCTTTTTGGGCGGCGTATGCATCCGATTGAACATTGAAACCTTTCGTTTTCATTTCAGCAAATATGGCAGAGTAACATGTTTCTTGTTGTACACCGGGAATATCTGTTGCTATCACCAAAGGCAATGTATTTGATTGGGCGGTCGCTGCTTGCTGTGAAGCGTTAGTTGATTGTGTAGTGGTTGTTGTTGATCTTGCTGCAACAACAGCACGCTCGTCTGCTTTGAAAAACACATCTTTCTCTCCGTTTGCATAGCAAATTCTAAAAATCTCTGATTTCTTTAATGTGTAAGCGGGGCCGTTCTTATTGCTCCATTTTTTGTACTCAATATCAGTGTCACCAACTTTTTGCACTGATGCATTAATGTCATCACCGTTTAGCAATGTGATAACATCAGGCTTCGCACTTGGGGTCTTTGAACTTTGATTTTGAGCCGATACACTTGCTGTTGATAACAAAAATAACATTGCTGCCAACAGCATTAAACATACCCTACTCTTTATAATTGGATTTTCGGACGCTCCCCGTTTTTGTAATGGTTTCTGCTCCATTGCGCTGCCATAATCAGCTGCTTTTCTGTTTTTTTTACTACTACTTTGATACATAAACTTTGTAATTTAAATTTGGACATAAAAATAGCGTGGAAACGACCTGCTGAAATCCAGGTTTCCACGCCTATAGTATCTACAAGTCGTTCCACGCCGCAATGTGCGGCGTTTACTAACTCATTCTTGATACTATCAACTCGTCAAACGAGTTCAATGTGGAAAATTGGATTTCAAGAATAGCTGCAATCGCTATTTTATATGTCTTATTTTTTGTGTGCACCCGCACACGTTTCTTTTTTTATTTCATTTGCAAAAAATTATATTTAAAATTTCGGGACAAAAGTACAAAAAATATTTGAAATCAGCAAAAAATAATAGACTATTTTTTTTCAGAAGCCGCGTTTTAGCCGCTAAATACAAAACACAGCATAAAGTGGCACCGACTTGATGCCGTTTTCAAATCCAAAATTCTTCTTCGAGATGCGAATACCGTAGTGGCATTTGTACTTCTCCATAAAAATACCCAAACTTTTGGAACGTACCCTAACGCCGCTTTTGACCTCAATCGGAATTACATCAACGCCTTTTTGAATCACAAAATCAACCTCCGCAGTGTTATCATTTTTCCAATAGAGCAATGGTATTAAATTGGCAGCAAAAACTTGTGCAACATAATTTTCTGCAATCGCTCCCATGAAAGGGCTGTCTGTCTCAAGAGGCGACAGAATAGCTTGTGCCCCCATTCCGGACTGCATGACGAGCATGCCGACATCAGACGAATAGAGTTTGAAATCGCTCAAATCAACATACACTTTAATCGGCATAGTCCCTTGAGTCGTTTTCTGACATTTCAGAACCACGCCTGCATATTTGAGCCATTCGATTGATTCACCAAAAATGGTAGAACTACCCCCTTTTTGAACCACATTATATTGGAATTTGTGATTTTCTTTTGCCAACTGAGCCGGAATCGATTCGTAGCAGGCTCGTATTTTGATGCTGGTACTCGGTTCTGCATATTTCGACATATCGGCGATGTATTCGTTCAAAATTCTGTTTTGAATATCTGCAACAGCCACAAAACTATTGGTTGTAATAAATTCCTTAACGGCAGCCGGCATTCCGCCTACAATCAGATATTTATTGTAAAAGTCGATTGCCATCGCATGAACATCCAAAGGCTCGTTAGATGCGTAATGTTCTCGAATCGAAGTGGCAAAATTTTCTTTTCCCATTGCTCCTAAAAACTCCTCAAAGTCCAACGGATACATATTCATCTCATCAACTTTACCCACAGGGAATGAATATTTTTTGCGGTTGATAGCCACGCCAAGCAATGAGCCTGCCGCCACAATATGATATTCTGGAGCTTGTTCACAAAAATATTTCAATGAAGTTAAAGCCCTTTCGCACCCTTGAATCTCATCAAAGACAACCAAGGTCTTGCCCGGAATAATCCGCTGAGAATGAGCCGATTCCAAGTATTGAATAATTGGCATAGGCGTGATGTTTTCCTCGAATTTTTCAGACAAGGCTTTGTCTGTTTCAAGATTGACAATAATGTAGTTGTCAAACTCTTGCGCGCCAAACGTTTGCAAAATATAACTTTTACCCACTTGGCGTGCGCCGTTGACAATCAAGGGCATTCTGCCGGATTTGTTTTTCCATTTGACTAAATCGTCAAAGATTTTCCGCTTCATATTGCATCCAATTTTTCCGCAAAGATACAGTTATCTATGGAAAAATACAAATATTTCAGACTTTTCCATAGATAAAAGTATAAATTGTTATATTTTGCTGCTGACACCGGCAGTTATAGCGAGCAATGCCGCGTCGTCCGGAATGAAGTTCACATTGTATTTGTCGATTAGTTCGATGCCTGATTCCTCAAAATAGCGTTCCATCACCTTTGTGTTTTGTTGCGCCCAACCATAAGAGCCGAACAGGATTCCTTTTTTGGTTTTTGTAATCAGTCCTTGCAAATACGTGAGGAACGCGGCGACCGTTGGCATGATGTTTTTATTCAAGGTGGGAGAGCCGACGCAAATGTATTCCGCGTCCAAACAGTCGGTTATGATGTCGGAAACGTGGTTGTGTTTGAGGTCAAAAAATTTGTATGCGTAGTCTTTTGCTTCAAACGCATTGCGGATGGCGTAAGCAATTTTTTCTGTTGAGCCATACATCGAATCGTAAACGATGACAGCTTTTTTATCTACCTGACCGTGCGCCCATTTCGTATAATTTTCCAATATTGCGGGGATATTGTTTTTCCAAATCAAACCGTGTGAAGGTGCAATCATCTGAATATCAAGCTGTTTGACAGCATCCATTACGCCAACTACCTGCGACGAATAGGGCATGATGATGTTGGCATAATATTTTTTGGCTTCTTCCATGATTACATCCAAAGGCTCATCGTCGAAACTGTGGGAACTTGCCAAATGTTGTCCAAACGCGTCGTTGGAAAACAGAATTTTCTCTTCCGGACAGTAAGTGACCATATTATCCGGCCAATGCACCATCGGTGTCATCAAAAATTGTAATGTTCGTATGCCCAACGAAACGCTATCACCGGTTTTTACCACCTGAAACTTCCAATCGGGTTTGAAGTGAAGTTTGTGCTCTTTTTCGCCGGATTGGCTGGTCAGCACCGTGGCGTTAGGCAACCGTTTCATCAATTCAGGCATCGCACCGGAGTGGTCCATTTCGACATGGTTAGACACCACATAATCAATTTTTTCAAGGCTCACGACCTGCGAAATCCGGTCTATCAATTCCTGCGTGAATTGCACTTTGACGGTATCAATAAGCGTAATCTTCTCATCAATAATCAGATAGGCATTATAACTCGTTCCTTTTTGCGTAAGATAACCATGAAAATTACGGACATTCCAGTCAGCAACTCCCACGCTATAAATTCCTTTTGCAATTTCTTTTGTTTTCATTTTTAGTTTGTTGTGTTTGTTTTTATTAGGCGTACAATTTTTCGCGCAAAGCTTTGATTTCATCCGACGTGATATAATCGTCGTAATCCATCCGCTTGTCGATGATGCCTTTGGGTGTGAGTTCGATGACGCGATTACAGACTGTTTGGATAAATTCGTGGTCGTGCGAGGACATCAAAATGATGCCTTTGAAGTTCTTTAGCGTGTTGTTGAAGGCTTGAATCGACTCCAAATCCAAGTGGTTGGCCGGCGAATCAAGAATGAGGCAATTCGCATCGTTGAGCATCATCCGCGAAATCATGCAGCGCATTTTTTCGCCTCCGGACAGTACAGCGGCTTTTTTCAAAACTTCTTCGCCGGAAAAGAGCATTTTGCCCAAATAGCCTTTCAGGTACACTTCGTGCGTGTCGGACGAAAATTGCGAAATCCATTCGACTAAATTCATGTCCGTGTTGAAATATTTGGAATTATCCAGCGGCAGGTAGGCTGTGGTGATGGTTTGCCCCCATTCAAATTTGCCTTCATCGGGCTTTTTCTCGTCATTGATGATTTGGAAAAATGCTGTCATGGCACGCGGGTCATGTGACAAGAAAATAATTTTATCCTCTTTTTCAACATTAAACGATACACTTTTGAAGAGCGTTTCGCCTTCGATGCAGGCAGCCAAACCATCCACTTCCAATATGGCATTGCCGACTTCCCGCGCCGGAGTGAAAATAATGCCCGGATATTTGCGCGACGACGGCTTAATCTCGTCAATGTTGAGCTTTTCAATCATCTTTTTGCGGCTGGTGGTTTGTTTCGATTTTGCCACATTTGCCGAAAAACGACGAATAAATTCTTCCAACTCCTTTTTCTTTTCTTCGGCTTTTTTATTTTGGTTTTGTTGCTGACGCAAAGCTAATTGCGACGACTCGTACCAAAAACTGTAATTCCCCGAAAACAACTTAATATCGCCGTAATCAATGTCTACCGTGTGTGTACACACGGAATCCAAGAAGTGGCGGTCGTGCGAAACGACCAGCACCGTATTTTCAAATTCGCTCAAATAGTGTTCCAGCCACGACACGGTTTCCAAGTCCAAATCGTTGGTCGGCTCATCCAGCAGCAAGTTGTCGGGTTTGCCAAACAGAGCCTGAGCCAGCAGCACGCGCACCTTTTCTTTCCCGCTGATGTCGCGCATCAACGTGTTGTGCAAACTTTCTTTTATGCCAAGTCCGCTCAGCAAGTTGGCGGCATCGCTTTCGGCATTCCAGCCTTCCAATTCGGTAAATCGCTCTTCCAATTCTGCCGCACGCACGCCGTCGGCATCGCTGAAATCGGCTTTTGCATAGAGGGCGTTTTTCTCGTTCATAATGTTCCACAGCACGGAGTGTCCCTGCAAAACAGTGTCCAACACCGAAAATTCATCGTAAGCAAAGTGGTCTTGTCGCAACACCGATAGGCGTTCGCCGTGACCAAACGAAATTTGTCCGCCCGTAGGCTCCAAATCGCCGCTCAGGGCACGCAGAAAGGTCGATTTTCCGGCGCCGTTCGCCCCGATAATGCCGTAGCAATTGCCTGAAACAAACTTCAAATTAACATCTTGAAACAACACGCGCTTCCCAAACTGAATACTTAAGTTACTTACTGTGATCATTATTTTTTGTATTTATGGCTGCAAAATTAGGTAAAAATAATGAGATTTCCAAGCGCATGAAAATGAAAATAGTTTTTTACAGAGAAAACTTACCTTTCAATCACCGGCTTTTTTTCAGACCTTCCATATCTTGGAGATATGGAAGGTCTAATAACCCCCAAATTTTTCCCACCCCCATTTTCACCCAAAAACGAGGATTCCTGTTAAGAATCCTCGTTTTTTTATTTTCGTGAAATGAAGCTGATTTCATTTCGAGAACAAAAGTACAGCCTATGCTCCGACCAAACAAGTATTTAACAAAGTTTGACA
>BNTP01000157.1 GCA_025996695.1 Bacteroidia bacterium
ACACTACACCCCTAACAGACGCTCAGACCATGGAAATGAAGGAAAGGAAAAAAAGGCGTAAAACAGAAACAGAGTGGGACGAAGAATGAAAAAAAAATAACAGGGCACGGTCGGACAGAGAAGAGTAAATTTCTTTGCCTCGCCAAGGTCGTGCAGGAGCATCTTCGTGTCCGCGCGATTCCTGCGTTAATCCACATTTTCACAAACATACAAGCAAGCCGTAACAGGACAATCGTGTCTTGTTGCGGCTTTGTGCGTTATGTTCCGTCCCCTCGCAGCTCGTTCCGTCCTTGCGAGGGCGACGTTTTCCGTCCTTGCGAGGGCGACGTTTTCCGTCCTTGCGAGGGCGGCGTTTTCCGTCATTGCGAGGGCGAAGCCCGAAGCAACCCAGCAAAAGCCGCTGCGGGACTGCGCCGCTCCGGTCGACGGGAGGAAGGCTTGTCAGCATGGGGTGTCTCCACTGCGGGACTACGTCCCTCCGGTCGACAAGACGGCGCCGTTTTTTTAAGAGAGTGGGGAAAGGCAGCGGCGGCGGAGCCGCCGCTGCCTTTCCCCCGACCCTCACGTGGGGGTCGTCTTGTCGACCGAAGCAAAGCGGGCGATAGACCGCTTTGCGGAGTGGAGACACCTCATGCTGACACGCCTTTCTATGGCGTCGCGTTGGCCAACACGCCTTTCCCGCACGAATATCACATCCCCGCATGTAGGCATGCACAGCTCGGTAGAAGATCATCGCCTCACCACCTCGCTGCATGCCGTAGGCACGCAAACCAATTTTCATCGTCCCGCAGGGACGGGATGTGCATAACCGTAGGTGGAGCGAAGCGCAACCTACGGAAAAAGGCGCCAACACTCGTCCAAGCCCTGCAAGGGCGGGATTATGATAATGCCGCCCCTGCGGGGCTAGGGCTCGTATCGCCCACTAATACCGTTCGCTTCGCTTCACCTACGGTTATGCACATCCCGTCCCTGCGGGACGATGCCCCATGCGAACAATGAATAATGAACAATGAAAGAAAAAAGAGATAGAATAAAGAGATAGAATAAAGTATTAATTAAATTAAAGTATCTTATGACAAAAAATTTAAGGTGTTTTGGCCTGCTCGGCCTGGTGGCTTTGAGCAGCAGTTGTGCAACCGATTTGTATCAATCCAGTCCGTTGCAGAGTAGTTCACCGGAGATTTCCTTCAAGACGTTCGCGGACAAGCAGCTCCGCGCGAGTGTAACCACCACAGGGACGATGACTTCGTTCACCACTTCGGCATGGAGCCATCCTGCAGGCACTGCTTATGATGGTTACGTGCTGAATGGCGTGACTGTAACACGCGGCGAAGCGGGCGTGGGTAGCACTTGGGACTATTTCCCAAAAGCCAGCTGGCCGGCAAAAGATTCCGTCGATTTCTTCGCTTACTCGCCAGCGTCAAGTGTGAATGTGACAGCAGGTCTGAAAAAGAATGTGACCACAGTCCCGACGCCTCCTGTAGCCGGTCCCGAGATTGAATACACCGTGCCCGGATGGGTCGGCGGCAGTCGGCCGGTTGACCAGCAAGAGGACTTCATGGTTACAAAAAGTGTAGATTTGGCTTTTGACCCACTCAATCCGAGCGTGCAATTGAATTTCAAGCACGCGCTGTCACGGATTGTGTTCAAGGCACAAAATCAGAACCAAAACAAGAAGTATGTGATTAAAGAACTGGCGTTGAGTAATCTGAAATCGAAAGGAACGCTCAACATGTTGGATTCGGTACCGAACGCCGGTGCTACATTTGCGCATACTCCAGGAGCATACGACGTTTCCTGGAAAGCACAACACGATTCGGTTACATACAAAGTGGATCTTGGAAGCACGAATGTGCTTGTGCCTTACGGCACCGGCACTGCGAGTAGCGATTACACCGCGATTACCAATGCGAGTAACGGTTTGATGGTGCTGCCGCAAGAAACCGTGTTGGGAGCCTTCACCGGCAGCACGCCGGAATATGGCACAGTTGCCGAAATAGCCGCTAGTCCAGAGGATGCATCCTATTTGTACGCCACCGTTGCCGAAGTGGATTACCTCACCAACAAGACGGTGAATACGCGTCAGGTTGTTTTCCGGTTGCACGACCCTGCGAACAAAGCGCAAGGCATCGTGTTTGAAGCCGGTCGGCAATATACGTTCTTGCTGACGCTGGGCTTGGACGGCGAAGAGATTGTGTTCTCAATTCCGTCGGTGGCTGATTTTAACCCGCTTGCCGAGGTGGAAGTGCCGCCGATTGTTGTACCTCCGGTTGCACCTCCGTCCAGCTCTGCGGTCGGCAGCTTATATCCGAGCGCAACTTCGCCTCGTGGCGTCGTGCTTACTGACGACGGTACCGGACATGGTACAGCAATTATCCCGCTCGTGCTCACTGCGAAAACTGCCTCAGGCACCCCTATTACTTGGGCGAGTTCTACGGAAAGTGCTCGTGATTATGCGATTCGGGCTTACGCCGCAAATGGCTATTCGTGGACAGGTGACACCTACCCGATATTTGAGCAGGTTGGTAACTATTATGGTGACCCCAACCCGACTACTTGGCCGGGACACGCCTTCGCAGACTGGGATGATTTAGCTCTCTTGTCCACTGCAAGTCGAGTAGAAGCGGCAGGTGATGATAAAATACTGCATCTCAACGTAAGTTTACTTGAAACGACCATTTTATCCCCTTTGTACACTTTAATTGATGGCTGGGGTGTGGCTGATGATGCGGGGGGAAAAGCTTTTATATTTCCCTGGGGTGATGTTGCCGTAACGGTTGATAGTGCCCCGATTGATGGCGATGCCATGGATCTGACGCACTCTTGGGGAGCCGGAGGGGCCGCTGTGGCGGGTATATTGGGCAACATTGGATATTGGATGTTAACTCAAGAACGTTCGGCCTTCAACGCTAATAGTGATAATGTAATCCTACTGATAGAGGTGTTCTGATTCATATCGCGCACGACCGTTCACCCCGCAAGCGACGCGATTTTCGGCCGACGAGGCTGGTTCGAAAGGCTTAATCGTCCGTCATTGCAAACGAAGTGAAGCAATCCGGTGACAGTAAAGACCGGATTGCTTCGTTGCTCACGCAAGGACGGAGCAAAGATGGGTTGAAGAATGCAATAACCCCCGAAGGCATAGCCATCGGGGGTTATTAAATAGGAAATGAATGGTATCATTGACGTTCCGGACGAGGCAACAAAGCTTTGCGTGAAAGCTTCAACTTACCTGTTTTCGGATCTATTTCAATCAATTTGACTTGCACCATGTCGCCTTCCTGAATGCCCGCTTCTTCAACGGATTCAAGGCGTTTCCAATCCACTTCGGAGATGTGAAGTAAGCCGTCCTTGCCCGGAAGGATTTCCACAAAAGCGCCGTAAGGCATGATAGAACGTACTTTTCCATCGTAGATTTCGCCTACTTCAGGAACGGTTACAATGCCTTTAATCTTGGCCATAGCGGCGTCAATTGACTTCTTGCTGGTGGCAGAAACTTCTACGCGACCGGTGTTGTCAATCTCTTCAATGGCAATGGTAGCACCCGTTTCTTCCTGCATAGCCTGAATAATTTTTCCGCCCGGTCCGATAACCGCGCCGATAAATTCTTTCGGTATGATGAGGACTTCAATGCGTGGAGCGTGATCTTTCAAGTCGGCACGCGGTTCAGACATTGTTTCCAAAATCTTGCCTAAGATGTGTTCGCGACCTTGTTTAGCTTGTGCCAACGCATTTTCGAGAATTTCATAAGACAATCCGTCTACCTTAATATCCATTTGCGTAGCGGTGATACCGTCGCGCGTTCCGGTTACTTTGAAATCCATATCGCCCAAGTGGTCTTCATCGCCCAAAATATCGGAAAGAACAGCGTAATTTTTACCTTTATTTTCAGAAATAAGTCCCATAGCAATACCTGAAACCGGTTTTTTGATTTGTACACCGGCATCCATCAATGCCAGCGTGCCGGCACAAACAGTGGCCATGGAAGACGACCCGTTGGATTCCAAAATATCGGAAACAATACGCACCACGTAAGGGTATTTATCCGGCAACATCGGTTTCAACGCGCGATGAGCCAAATTTCCGTGACCGATTTCGCGGCGACCAACACCTCGTTGCGGACGTGCTTCGCCGGTTGCGAATGGCGGGAAATTGTAGTGCAACAAGAAGCGTTCTTTGCTGTAGTTCAACACGTCATCCACCAATTTCTCGTCCTCTTTGGTACCCAAAGTGACCGTAGCCAATGCTTGTGTTTCGCCACGCGTGAAGACTGCCGAACCGTGAGGCCCCGGAATGTAATCTACTTCCGACCAAATCGGACGAATTTCAGTCGTTTTGCGACCGTCCAAGCGTTTGCCTTCGTCCAAAATGCAACGGCGCATCGCTTCTTTTTCCACATCGTGGTAATATTTGCTGATTAAAACTCCCTTTTCGGCCAATTCTTCTTCGCTGAACGTGGCTTTGTACTCCTCTTTAATCGCGTGGAAAGCCTCACCGCGTTCTTGTTTGCCTTGAGCCGATTTGGCTACGGCATACACTTTGTCGTACAATTTGGCACGAACATCTGCACGCAATTCTTCGTCGTTGGTTTCGTGAGAATATTCCCGCTTCACAGTTGTGCCGATTGCTTCCGCAAATTCGATTTGCGCTTGACACATCACTTTAATCGTTTCGTGGGCAAATTTGATAGCGTCCAAAAGTTCTTTTTCAGACACTTCTTTCATCTCGCCTTCCACCATCATGATATTGTCAATCGTGGCACCCACCATGATGTCCATATCTGCTTCCGCCAATTCTTTGAAAGTAGGATTGATCTTAAATTGTCCGTTGACACGCGCCACACGCACTTCGGCGATAGGGCCGTTGAACGGAATCGTGGACGCAGCCAAAGCCGCAGAAGCCGCCAAGCCGGTCAATGCATCCGGAATATCTTCGCCGTCCGTTGAATACAGATTGATAGTTACAAACACTTCGGCGTGAAAATCGTCCGGAAATAACGGACGCAACACGCGGTCAACAATGCGGTCTGTCAATATTTCGTAGTCTGAAGCGCGACCTTCCCGCTTCAAAAAACCGCCCGGAAAACGTCCGTATGCAGAATACTTTTCCTTATACTCTACCTGTAAAGGCATAAAATCAGTGCCCGGCACCGCATCTTTGGCAGCTGTCACCACCGCCAGCATCATGGTGTTGCCCATGCGCAACACAACCGAACCGTCGGCTTGTTTCGCCAACTTTCCGGTTTCGAGGGTAATGGTACGTCCATCGCCCAACTGAATTGTTTTAACAATCGGATTCATCTTTATTTTTTTATTTTTTTTCTTAATTAAGTAGGTCGGCGGCGTTACCGCCGCTTTCCCCTTTAAGAACTGTACGTGCGCCTTTCACCGCATACAGCTCAGGTGATTACAAAGTTTAATATCACTCTCATTAAACCGGAGCAACCCCA
>BNTP01000158.1 GCA_025996695.1 Bacteroidia bacterium
GGGCTTTTAATGCCTTATTATCCAATCGTCGGCTTGAAGCCAATGCTTTCCAATAATTTTCATCTTTCATAATGCGCTATTTTTATTGATATTTTACTGCGCAAAGGTAATGAAAATTATTTGATGGGTGGCGTTTTTTTTTGATTATTTTTAGATTTACGCCACTCCACCCGTATGGGGCGAAATCCTGTTATTACCTTTCACCAATTGACAATAAGATTGACTATGCCCCGTTGGGGCTGAGGGCACTGAAAAACCCCTCAAAATCCAATTTTGCCCCTTCCACAGGCTCTGTAAAGGGGATAAATGTGTAAAAAAGGGACTTTTTCAGTGCCCTCGTTGGGGCTTCGGGTGGGGGCGCGTGCGGGTGGGGGCGCGTGCGCGTGCCATCCCGCAGGGCGATGCCCTACGCTGTTGATTATCGGGCTTTCAGTCCTCGGCATCGTCCCGAAGGGACGGGATGTGCTTGCATACCTACGCATGCAGCTCGGTGGGGAGGTACTGATTTTCTACCGAGCGATGCATGCCTACCTTGCGGAGATGTGATAGTTGTGCGGGAAAGGCGTTGTTGGCCAACGCGACAGCATAGAAAGGCGTTTTGGCACGAGGTGATGACATGCGACAATACCACAACAGGAAAGGCGTGTCAGCAGGAGGTGTTTCCACTCCGCAAAGCGGGCTAAAGCCCGCTTTGCTTCGATACCAATGACAGATTTACGCGACTCATTGATTTTCAACGGGGTTGAAGACTGCCACTTGCCATGAACAATGCAGAGATATGTCATTCTTTTTTATCTAAATTATTTATAGAAACTCGACAAGACGACCTTGTCGTGGGGGTCAGGGGAAACGCAGCGGCGGCGGAGCCGCCGCTGCGTTTCCCCTCTCTCTTAAAAAAGCGCCGCCGTCCTGTCGACCACAGAGGCGCAGCCCCGCAGCGGAGACACCCCGTGCGAACAAGCCGCCCGAATGGGCGGGATGTGCATAACCGCAGGTAAGTGTTACCGATGCCCTGAGCGAAGTCGAAGGGGACAGCGCAACCTGCGGAAAATCAGGACATCCGCGCTTTTACCTGGAAGGCAAGATTTTAATGCCGTCCTGCCTCACAGGCAGATGTGGAATTGCATCGCTTTTCCGCAGGTCACGACCTGCGGTGATGAAAATATTGGCTTTCAGCCAAGGGGAACCCACAGCGGCAAAGCCGCCCTCGCAATGACGGAACAAGCCGCAATAGGACGCAAAAGTCCCATTACGGCTTGCTTAGATGTTTGTGAAAATGGTATTTAACGCCGGAAGCGCGAGGAAACGACGACAGTCCTACGCAGTTTGGCTTTTGCACGGGAATTTACCCCACCACCATCGTAAGTTACTGAAAATGAGGGGAGGGTATGAGCGGTATTTGTTTATTGCTTACCATCTGTCTCACTACGTTTCGCTTTTTTTGACTCTTATATTCTGCGTAGTCGCAACCACGCGATGACTACATTTGACGACAAAGATACAAATTTTTTTCATGTAATCACATATTATAAGGTTATTTATCGAAAAAAACACTGACTCCTAATGAAATGAACCCCCACTAATTAGACAGAAACTTATAGGGTGCAATTCAAAACGAATCAGTGCGTTTCTTAAATTATCATGTTATGACCTTTTTGGGGGCACTTCATTTTATCAAGTCTACGCGACCTTTCACCTCTTCGAGGACGCTTCTTGCTACTGACGAAGAAACTTCTTCGTAGTGGTCGAACGTCATCGTGCTGGTTGCACGACCGGAAGTGATGGTACGCAAAGCGGTTACGTAACCGAACATTTCCGACAGAGGAACCATCGCTTTCACGATTTTAGCACCTGTACGGCTGTCTTCCATGCCTTCGATTTGTCCGCGACGTTTGTTCAAGTCACCAATCACGTCACCCATAGATTCTTCCGGAGTGATGACTTCGATTTTCATGATAGGCTCTTTCAAAACCGGACGCGCCTTTTCAGAGGCACTCTTGAACGCAGAAATAGCTGCAATCTCGAATGACAATTGATCCGAATCGACAGGGTGATAGGAACCATCCAATACAACTACTTTCAATTTTTCCAAATTGTAGCCTGCCAATACCCCATTTTTCATAGCACGTTGGAAGCCTTTTTGGATAGAAGGAATGTATTCTTTCGGGATGTTACCACCTTTCACTTCGTCCACAAATTGCAAATCGCCTTCAAAATCGGCATCTGCCGGCCCTACGCGAACAATCATATCGGCAAACTTACCACGACCACCCGTTTGTTTCTTATACACTTCACGCAATTCAACCGTGTCGGTGATTGCTTCTCTGTAAGAGACTTGCGGACGACCTTGATTACATTCTACCTTGAACTCACGTCTCAAACGGTCGATGATAATTTCCAAGTGTAATTCACCCATACCTGAAATCACTGTCTGGCCGGTTTCTTCATCGGTTTTCACCGTGAAAGTCGGATCTTCCTCAGCCAATTTGCCAAGTCCGATACCCAATTTATCCAAGTCTTTTTGTGTCTTAGGTTCAATTGCGATACCAATTACGGGCGCCGGGAAATCCATAGATTCCAATACGATAGGATGATTTTCATCACACAGCGTGTCACCGGTACGAATATCTTTGAATCCTACACCCGCGCCGATGTCACCACAACCGATAAATTCTTTCGGATTTTGTTTGTTGGAGTGCATTTGGAACAAGCGAGAGATACGTTCTTTTTTGCCTGAACGAGAATTGTAGACGTAAGAACCGGCTTCCAATTCACCTGAATAGACACGGAAGAAGCACAGACGGCCAACGAATGGGTCGGTTGCAATCTTAAATGCCAATGCACAGAACGGTTCGTCGGAACTTGGTTTGCGCGATTCGATTTTTTCAGAATCGTCAGGATTTTGACCTTCCGTTGCAGGGGTGTCCAATGGGCTTGGCAAATAAGCACAAGCAGCATCCAACAAGGGTTGCACGCCTTTGTTTTTGAATGAAGAGCCCAACAACATCGGGTTGATTTGCATCGCAAGCGTACCTTTACGGAGTGCTACGCGAATTTCATCTTCCGTGATGGTAGCAGGATCTTCAAAATATTTTTCCATCAACGTGTCGTCACATTCTGCTAATGTTTCAAGCATTTTGTCGCGCCATTCTTGAGCTTCTTCCACCAAATCTGCCGGAATTGCCTCTTCAACATAGTCGGCACCCATCGTTTCATCGTGCCAAAAAAGTGCTTTCATCTTGATTAAATCCACGATGCCGCGGAATTTTTCCTCTGCACCCACCGGAATTTGAATCGGACAGGGATTAGCTCCCAACACGTCTTTGATTTGGCGAACCACATCAAAGAAATTAGCACCCGAACGGTCCATTTTGTTCACATAAAGAATACGTGGCACATTGTATTTGTCAGCTTGACGCCATACGGTTTCCGATTGCGGTTCTACACCTCCTACGGCACAAAGTGTCATGATGGCGCCGTCCAAAATACGGAGCGAACGTTCCACTTCGACGGTGAAATCGACGTGTCCCGGAGTGTCAATCAAGTTGATTTTGAATGTATCGTTGTTGTATTTCCAATTCGTGGTGGTTGCAGCTGACGTGATAGTGATACCACGCTCTTGCTCTTGCTCCATCCAGTCCATGGTTGCAGCACCATCGTGAACTTCCCCGATTTTATGGGTCAATCCCGTGTAAAACAGGATACGTTCCGACGTCGTCGTCTTCCCTGCATCAATGTGAGCCATGATACCGAGGTTGCGAGTATATTTCAGTTGTTGATCTGAACCTTTTGCCATTTTTTTAATCTCCTTCCAGCCCAGCCCCCAAACCCCCTCAGGGGGCTTAAAAGAGTTGACTGATATTTTTAATGTGTAATTAAATCTTTATTTTCACTCTATAAAAAGTGCTGTCCCCAAGTCCCCCTGAGGGGGATTTAGGGGGCTCTAAAATCTGAAATGAGCGAATGCGCGGTTAGCTTCTGCCATGCGGTGCATGTCCTCTTTTCTCTTGTATGCGCCACCTTGGTTGTTGAAAGCGTCTACGATTTCGGCAGACAATTTGTCTGACATTGATTTTCCGCCTCTTTTACGAGAATAGAGAATCAAGTTTTTCATCGAAACGGACTCTTTACGGTCGGCACGAATTTCGGTCGGCACCTGAAAAGTGGCTCCACCGATACGGCGCGATTTTACTTCCACGAGTGGCGTGATGTTGTCTAATGCTTGTTTCCAAACATCAAGCGGGGATTTTTCTTCGTTAGGTAATTTTGTTTTTACCTTATCCAAAGCGGAATAAAAGATGTCGAAAGCGGTAGATTTTTTACCGTCGTACATCAAATGGTTAACGAACTTCGTTACTTTTTGATCACCAAAGACGGGATCCGGCAGGATCTGTCTTTTCTTTGGCTTAGACTTTCTCATTTTTTACAATTTTTTAATTGGGTTGTTTTTACTTGGTCTTCAACGAGTTCCTCCGAACTCATTTACTCAACCGTTACGCCTAAATCCCCTAAATGGGACTTCCTGCTCCCCCTTGAGGGGGCAGGGGGGCTTTATTTTTTCTTTGCTGGAGCTGCTGCGGCACCTGCTTTGGGTCGTTTTGCACCATATTTGGAACGACGTTGGGTGCGGGAGGCTACTCCTGCGGTATCCAATGTTCCGCGTACGATGTGGTAACGAACACCCGGAAGGTCTTTCACACGACCGCCTCTCACCATCACGATGCTGTGTTCTTGCAAGTTGTGACCTTCTCCCGGAATGTAAGCATTCACTTCTTTTCCGCTGGTCAAACGCACACGAGCCACTTTACGCATAGCAGAGTTAGGTTTCTTCGGCGTTGTAGTGTAAACACGCACACAAACACCACGTCTTTGCGGACAGGTATCCAATGCCGGTGATTTACTTTTGTCGACCAAAGTTGCCCTTCCTTTTCTTACTAATTGCTGAATTGTAGGCATTTTAATTACTTTCTTTTAATTATGTTACTCAAATATACGGATTTTTACCCGTAAAACGCGACAAAGGTACGACATTTTTTTGATTTTCCAACTGTTTTTTCAAAAAACAGCTAAAAAATATTTTCGAGTGCTATGAAAAATAGCCGGCGATTCCGTATGGGGCAAAATCTTTTTTCAGACATTCCATATCTTCGAGATATGGAATGTCTAATAACCCCCGAATTTTCCGCCCCCATTTTTACCCAAAAACGAGGATTCCTGTTAAGAATCCTCGTTTTTTTATTTTCGTGAAATGAAGCTGATTTCATTTCGAGAACAAAAGTACAGCCTCTACTCAAACCAAACAAGTATTTAACAAAGTTTGACAGAAAAATCTCTTAATTTATGTGAAAAAAAAGTGGGTTTTTTCACCCGAA
>BNTP01000159.1 GCA_025996695.1 Bacteroidia bacterium
AACGCACAAAACGGGCAGCCTTGCGGGATGCGTTGATGTCCAGCACGCATGCGAGGGCTTTGGGTTGATTAGCCACCAAGCCTACCGAACGGCCATTGAAACGTGCAAAACCAACAATGATAGTTTTTGTGAGAATTAAAAATTAAAAATTAAAAATTAATTTTAAATCATGGGGTTTTGGAAAAGGAAACATACAGAGGACGTGTCGGGGCAGGCTACAAGTCAATCGGGCGAAATTTTTGCCGCTATTGCGTTAGCCTTGCACGAAGGAATCGGTCAATCGGGTGAAGTCTTTGCTGCTATTGCATTGGCTTTGTCCGACACAACCGAAGTGCACGATTTAGAAAGCAATGTATTGACCTTTCACAACGTGACGAACAATTATTCGCCATGGAGTTCTAAAATTTATTCATTAAGAGAGTTACCTTTGAGGAGGTAGTTGTTCTTCATTTATTTATTAAAACATTTTACAAAATGAAAAATTTCAAATATACAATTAACGGAAACGTTTACAGTGTGGTGGTAGGTAATACGGAAAGCAATATTACCGAAGTGGAAGTGAATGGCACATCTTATCAAGTGCAAATTGACACGCCGGAGAAAAAAGCCGTGCCGGAGAAAAAAGCAGCGCCGGTGGTACAACGCCCCGCTCAGGAGCCTGTGAAGCCGATTTCTAAACCTACGCCGGTTGCTTCGACCGGTGCTTTGAAATCGCCATTACCCGGTATTATTCTTGACATCAACGTCAAAGTGGGCGATGCCGTGAAAAAAGGACAAAAAGTGTTGACGTTGGAAGCCATGAAAATGGAAAACGCAATCAATGCCGACCGCGATGGAGAAATTAAAGAAATAGTTGTTAACAAAGGTGATTCCGTGCTGGAAGGCGCAAGTTTGATTGTAATCGGTTAATGTTTTAACCCCATGAAATTGTGTTGTGTATATTAAAAAATAACATATTATGGACTTCTCAATTTTGATGCCCGCCATCGCATTTATGACGTGGAAGCATTTGGTGATGATAGCCGTAGGGCTGATTTTGATATGGCTGGCAATTAAGAAGGGCTACGAGCCTACGTTGCTTTTGCCAATCGGGTTCGGTGCAATTATTGTGAATATTCCTTTTAGCGCAGTGCTCACACAAGGCGAAGGGGCAACACAAGTAATTGGCGCGTTGGATGTATTGCGGAATGCAGGTATTCACACCGAGCTATTTCCGCTGTTGATTTTTGTTGCTATCGGGGCGATGATTGATTTTTCGCCAATGTTCCAAAAACCAACCCTGTTGCTGTTTGGAGCTGCGGCACAGTTGGGTATTTTTATCACCATGTTGTTGGCTGTGGCAGTTGGATTTAGTCTACCCGAAGCCGCGAGTATCGGAATTATTGGTGCTGCCGACGGGCCTACGTCTATTATCGTGTCGCAACAATTAGCCCCGCAGTTGCTTGGGCCGATCACGGTGGCAGCGTATTCGTATATGTCGTTGGTGCCTCTGATTCAACCACCGGTGATTCGTGCTTTGACGACTAAAAAGGAACGTTTGATTCGTATGAAAACTGATGCTAACAAAAAAGTTTCGCGCACCACATTGATTTTCTTTCCTATTATTATTACGATTTTGGCAGGCTTAATCGCTCCTTCGTCGTTGGCGTTGATAGGATTTTTGATGTTTGGCAATCTGATTCGCGAGTGTGGCGTGCTCAATTCTTTGTCGCAAACGGCACAAAAAGAGTTGGCCAACCTCGTGACTATTCTGCTCGGGATTACCATTGCAAGCACCATGACGGCCAACGAATTTGTTGACAAAAGTACCATCTTGATACTTGGCTTGGGCGTTTTTGCGTTTGTATTCGATACTGCGGGAGGTGTACTTTTTGCTAAATTTTTGAACTTGTTTTACAAAGAAGGCAATAAAATCAATCCAATGGTTGGCGCTTGTGGCATTTCGGCATTCCCTATGTCGGCACGCGTGATTCACGGAATGGGCATGAAGGAAGACCCTAACAATTATTTGTTAATGCCCGCCATCAGTTCCAATGTCGGCGGCCAAATCGGTTCGGTAATCGTTGGCGGATTGATATTGATGTTAGTGCCGTTGTTTGCGTAGAAATTAATATTAAAAAATAAAATGAATATAGTAGAAAATATACAAAGTGTAGATTTTTATAAAGCATTGGAAATAACAGGGCTTGGACTTGCCGGTGTATTTCTCTTTATGGCGTTGTTTTTAGCAATTATCGTAGGAGTCGATAAATTATTCCCTTATAAAAAAGAAGCCGATGAAAATTAACAGGTTAAAAATTTCACTGTTGTCATTGTCGTTGCTCTGTGCATTTTCGAATGTGGAGGCGCAACGAACGACATCACTGAAAATCAATGAAGTTTTAGTCATTAATGAGACTAATTATCAAGATGATTATGGCGTACAGCATCCGTGGATTGAGATTTATAACTCTTCCGCAGGCACGGTCAACATTGCAGGTTGCTTTCTGACAACCGATCTCAATCAACCACGCATGTATCCTATTCCCAAGGGTGACGTTTTGACAAAAGTGAAACCGCATCAGCACATGCTTTTTTGGGCAGACGGTCAACCTTCTCGCGGAACGTTCCATTTAAGTTTTACGTTGGATTCTATCGGTTCTAACTTTATCGCGCTGTTTGATTCAGACGGGAAAACGTTGATTGACTCTGTTACAGTGCCTGCCGGACAAGTGGCTGACATCAGTTATGGTTTGGTGCACGACGGCTGGGATGCCAAACGGTTGGACGAAGAATTGCGCCTAAATCAGAGTTATGAGGGCGGTAACAAGCTTTGGATACCGTTTACGCAAGTGACACCGAGTTCCAATAACTTCATTTTGGACAAAAATGATAAGGTTGAAAACTTCTCAAAAAACGACTCCATTGGTATTGGCATGACACTCACAGCGATGTCAGTCGTATTTTTTGGATTACTTGCGCTGTATTTGTCCTTTAAGGTGGTTGGAAAAATAGCTATTTCCCTCAGTCACAGACGAGTAATGAAAACGTCGGGAGTGAGCATCAAAGAGGCAAAAGACATGCACGAGCAATCGTCCGGCGAGGTTTTTGCGGCGATTGCGATGGCACTCTATGAGGATTCTCAACATCCGCACGATGAAGAAAGTACTGTTCTTACCATCAAGAATACGGCGAGAGATTATTCCCCTTGGAGTTCCAAGATTTATATGTTACGAGAAACACCAACAAAAAAATAAAAGGAAAGAAATATGGATTTTTTATCATTCATTGGGGACAATCTACAGATTTTCCTAAGTTATACAGGTTTTGCAAACGCTACGTCCGGACATTTAATCATGATTCTGGTGGGCTTGGTTTTCATCTATTTGGCGATTGCGAAAGAATTTGAGCCGATGCTTTTAATTCCGATTGGGTTCGGTATTTTGATTGGGAATATCCCGTTCAAAGATGCCGGATTGCAGTTGGGGATTTATGAGGAGGGGTCAGTATTGAATATTCTCTATCAAGGGGTGACGCAGGGGTGGTATCCGCCGCTGATTTTCTTGGGTATTGGGGCGATGACCGACTTCTCGGCGTTGATTTCCAATCCAAAGCTGATGCTGATTGGTGCTGCGGCTCAATTTGGTATTTTTGGAGCGTACATGCTCTCGTTGGTGTTCGGTTTTGATCCGGCTCAAGCAGGCGCTATTGGTATTATCGGTGGCGCAGACGGCCCTACGGCTATTTTCTTGTCGTCCAAACTTGCGCCTAACCTCATGGGAGCCATCGCCGTGTCGGCGTATTCTTACATGGCACTTGTGCCGGTGATTCAACCGCCTATCATGAGGCTACTAACCTCGAAAAAAGAGCGCGTCATCCGTATGAAACCGCCCCGTGCTGTTTCTCAAACAGAAAAAATCATTTTCCCGATCGTGGGATTGTTGCTGACTTGTTTTCTTGTGCCGTCGGGGCTACCCTTGTTGGGAATGTTGTTCTTCGGTAACTTGATAAAAGAATCGGGAGTGACCCGTCGTTTGGCAGAAACCGCTCGCGGTCCGCTGATTGATGTCATCACCATATTACTTGGCATCACCGTAGGTGCATCTACACAAGCAACACAATTCTTAACATTAAATTCGTTAAAGATTTTTGGATTAGGAGCTTTGTCATTTGTTATTGCTACGTCAGCAGGAGTATTGTTCGTCAAATTTTTCAATGTATTCTTGAAGAGAGAAAATAAAATCAACCCGCTGATTGGTAATGCCGGCGTATCGGCAGTGCCCGACTCGGCACGTATCTCGCAAATTGTCGGCTTGGAATATGATTCCACCAACTACTTGCTGATGCATGCCATGGGGCCGAATGTCGCGGGAGTGATTGGCTCGGCAGTTGCTGCCGGGGTGCTTTTGGGATTTTTGGGCTAAATCTTTTTTGAGGTTATCGGATATAATACCTAAAAATAAGGTGTAAGCCCTACGGGCTATAACGCTTAGGTGGGATGTCATTTTCTATTGATATCCCACCCAAGCGTTATCAAGGCAATCGCATCAAATTTATGATGACAAGGAAGACCGTAGGTCTTTAATCTACCCCATACGGGGAACCGGTCTCCGTAAAAATAAGGATGCCTCTCCCCTCTCGTTTCGTCCTGGAAGGGCATTATATCATTACATTGCAATGAAACGGTGCTATTTCAGCCCCATGTTTCTCAACTGCTCGGGACTCAGTCCGGTAACTGAAACAATGAGTTCCAAGTCCATCCCGTTTTCTTTCATCCGCTTTGCGGTATAAAGTATGCCATGTTGCTTGCCTTGCTCAATACCTTGCTCAATACCTTGCTCAATACCTTGCCGGATGCCTTGCTGCATGCCTTGCTGGATGCCTTTCTCCAGACCTCTCTCCATAGCATAGTCTGCTGCCAATTCGGCACCGTAACACCTTTCAACACTTTTTTCGTACGCTGTCATATCTTCTTCTGTTAATGTTTCTAAATCTGTTATTTCAAACAACTCATTAAATATCTCGTCTTTTAGTTCTGCCGGTTGCTCCAACAATTCTGCCTGATGCTTCATGCAAAACAGCCATTTGTCTAAATAAGTCCGCGATTCTGCTGCTGATTTGTTGAACTTTGTCAATTCGAGCGTGGTAAATTGCAATTTATCGCTTGCCTTTTTCTTCGTTTTTTCATTCAGCAGTGAATACCGATTGATGTAATCGGTATTATCCTCGTTCAAATCGAAATTCAATATGGCTATGACATATAACGGTTTCAATCCATAATCCCATTTGCCTCTCTTGGCTTGTTTCAGGATGGATGCCGCCGCATACAACAAACACCTGTCCATAAAATGCTTTTGTTGAGCC
>BNTP01000160.1 GCA_025996695.1 Bacteroidia bacterium
AAAAAAAGAATGTGGAAATTTTGATTTCAACAAAGAACTGTATCAAAAAGGTTCTGAATTTGAATCAAACAAATTCTCGACTGGATTGATTGGTGGTAGTATTTTTAGCACTTTTGTTGAAAAATTCATTAAAATGGACGAACCCGCCAATATTACCAACAAATGCGAAAAGTTAATCAAAAGGACTTATGATACCCTTTGTCAGTTGTATAATTTTAAAAGTTAATTCATTATGGCACAATCAGCAAAATTAATAAAATCAACAGGGGTAAGTAAGAACGACCCCGCAGGAAAATGGTACAACCTTGAAGATATTGTTCCTTTTATTCAAGGCGTAGTTACCGGAGATTTAGACGAAAGTCAAATTTCAAGCGCGCTCATTACAGGCATTCCTACGCCTTGGGCAAGGGCAAAAATATATTCATTTGCCTTTCAATACGTAACAAGCAAAGACCCAAACATTCAACAGTCTGGTCTAATTAACTTTTTCAAAGGTTTGGTAAATGAATGGAAGGGATTACTTGCCTTGGTTGCATTATACCCAGATAGAATAAGTTTCTCGGAACCTATTTATATGAACCCAAACAGCAATTTGTTTGACCTTGCAGGTGGTTTTGGACGTATGTTGTTGGACGATGCAGATATTTGGACAGACCAACAAAAAGCACAGGCAAATAGAGATGAATTGCCGTATATTCAATTAATACGATATAATGGAAAAGTTATTGGTGGTACTTCGCCGTTTTCTATTGTATTTCCGGGAGTAGAATACTCAATTTTAAAATCTGAAATGAGCGATATTCCTTGGTACAGAAACGGGAAATTTGAAAATCCGATGTCTAATTTAGATGACGATAAATTGCAGAAATTGTACTTGTTTATCAACAATATTATTGGCGTAATTTATCAGGATAAAAATGGCAATCAGATTGCGAGACCCGGAACTATTGTGGATTTTAAACAAAATGTTAATCTGTCTCGTCCAAATAATCCATTAGATTTAAAAGGCTTGGAAAAAGTATTAAGTCAATGGCAAGATGAAATTAAACGTAAGAAAAACAATCTTCAAATAAACGGAACGGTTGCAAAATACTCCAATTTGGAAATGCCTTACAAAGCATTGTTGGATTCACACCAAAAAGTGTATCAACTGAAAGAAAGTGGCGATTTTACTTTTGAACGTCCTACAGATGATAACAAAATAGCAAATGAACTTAGCGATTTGCAGAATATTTTACAGGAAAGTGGTTCTGTCGTTGGTTGGTATGAATCGTTAGATTATCAGCAACCGCTTTCAAATGCGGCAGTATATTATTTGCAGGTTAATGATGTAAGTAATAACCAAAAAAAATATTTTTCTCTGCCTTTGACTATTGAAGCAATCCAAATGTTTGGTCAAAAAATTGATAATTTGATTTCAGGCAATCAAAGAAATATGTCAATTGATGCTTCAATAAAAAATGGCAATAAACTGAGTGTAGATTTGTCTGTAGAAATTGATGGGCAACCATATAAATTAAACACAAAAGAATATGATATAATTTGGGCTGAAGATAAAAAAACATTTGGTGGAGATGGCAAAATAATAATGTTCCCTGATTTTATTTCAGACAATTGGAATGCTTATTATCTATACACCGAATTTCCGCTTCATAATGTACAAGGACTGAAATTTATTCCATTTTATAAACGAGGACAAGACCAAAAAATTATTACCGCAAATCTAAATCAAGGCGATAAGGTTGTTTATTCTAACAGCGAAGTACAAGAACGCAATCAGGCTAAATTGGAAATTACAGAATTAGTAACATATCCGGCAAATCTGGCGAATATGCCTCAATATGAAGTAATTAAATCTAATTGTCCAATTGCAGGTTTGGAAATTCGTATTGAAAATGCAGGTAAATCGCAAAATGCAGGCTATTTGATTGTGCGCAATCCTGATACAAAATTTGGGAATAAGGAAATAAAAAATTTGACAACAGAAAAACTTATTGACAATGCAACCGTTGGAATTGACTTTGGCAGCAATAACTCTTGTGCGCAATATACACTCTCAAGCCACCCGAAAGATGTTTTTCCTATCGAATTTAAAAATCACAGATTAGCATTAGTTGGAATCGATTCAGTAAGCGGATTAAGTGCCGAACAAGACGAACTATTGTTTTTTTCAAATGAACCTGATGCTAAAGGGCAAATTAAATCTTGGTTACATGAACATGATGGAAGATATGTAGTAAATAATGAAGACAAAGAAATTGCTGGTGGCGTTGCTGTAAATGAGAAAAATATTCTCGTTAGAGAAATGGACAAAATTAAAATTAAAACACAGGCAGGAACTCTTCATTATAATATGAAATGGTTGTCGGATGTTGAAGGGGTTAGAAAAAAGACGGCTTATTTAAAAGCATTATGGCTTTCTATTTGTGCGGATTTGTATGCGGACCATTACAAACCAGTGGCATTGAGATGGTCATATCCGGGTTCTATGAGTCCTTCTGATTTGGGTAACTACAATAATATTTATCACGGTCAACTTCCAGATATTACTCCAATACTCGAAGACGGAATACAACAAAAACCTGAACACATTTCTGAACACACCGAATCGGAAGCAGTTTGCAGATACGCAATGAGTCAAACGCAAAGTTTAGATAATAATTGTATGTTTCTGGGTATTGACATAGGCGGAAGCACAAGTGATATTCTCTTGCTGGCGAACTATGTCAATCAGCAAGGAAATACTGTACCTAAATTATACAAACAAAGTTCTATTCGTCTCGCAGCAGGAGTAATATCTGGAAGTTGACCGTGATAAATATTATTGTAGTTACCCAAATCAGAAGGACTCATAGAACCCGGATATGACCATCTCAATGCCACTGGTTTGTAATGGTCCGCATACAAATCCGCACAAATAGAAAGCCATAATGCTTTTAAATAAGCCGTCTTTTTTCTAACCCCTGAAACATCCGACAACCATTTCATATTATAATGAAGAGTTCCTGCCTGTGTTTTAATTTTAATTTTGTCCATTTCTCTAACGAGAATATTTTTCTCATTTACAGCAACGCCACCAGCAATTTCTTTGTCTTCATTATTTACTACATATCTTCCATCATGTTCATGTAACCAAGATTTAATTTGCCCTTTAGCATCAGGTTCATTTGAAAAAAACAATAGTTCGTCTTGTTCGGCACTTAATCCGCTTACTGAATCGATTCCAACTAATGCTAATCTGTGATTTTTAAATTCGATAGGAAAAACATCTTTCGGGTGGCTTGAGAGTGTATATTGCGCACAAGAGTTATTGCTGCCAAAGTCAATTCCAACGGTTGCATTGTCAATAAGTTTTTCTGTTGTCAAATTTTTTATTTCCTTATTCCCAAATTTTGTATCAGGATTGCGCACAATCAAATAGCCTGCATTTTGCGATTTACCTGCATTTTCAATACGAATTTCCAAACCTGCAATTGGACAATTAGATTTAATTACTTCATATTGAGGCATATTCGCCAGATTTGCCGGATATGTTACTAATTCTGTAATTTCCAATTTAGCCTGATTGCGTTCTTGTACTTCGCTGTTAGAATAAACAACCTTATCGCCTTGATTTAGATTTGCGGTAATAATTTTTTGGTCTTGTCCTCGTTTATAAAATGGAATAAATTTCAGTCCTTGTACATTATGAAGCGGAAATTCGGTGTATAGATAATAAGCATTCCAATTGTCTGAAATAAAATCAGGGAACATTATTATTTTGCCATCTCCACCAAATGTTTTTTTATCTTCAGCCCAAATTATATCATATTCTTTTGTGTTTAATTTATATGGTTGCCCATCAATTTCTACAGACAAATCTACACTCAGTTTATTGCCATTTTTTATTGAAGCATCAATTGACATATTTCTTTGATTGCCTGAAATCAAATTATCAATTTTTTGACCAAACATTTGGATTGCTTCAATAGTCAAAGGCAGAGAAAAATATTTTTTTTGGTTATTACTTACATCATTAACCTGCAAATAATATACTGCCGCATTTGAAAGCGGTTGCTGATAATCTAACGATTCATACCAACCAACGACAGAACCACTTTCCTGTAAAATATTCTGCAAATCGCTAAGTTCATTTGCTATTTTGTTATCATCTGTAGGACGTTCAAAAGTAAAATCGCCACTTTCTTTCAGTTGATACACTTTTTGGTGTGAATCCAACAATGCTTTGTAAGGCATTTCCAAATTGGAGTATTTTGCAACCGTTCCGTTTATTTGAAGATTGTTTTTCTTACGTTTAATTTCATCTTGCCATTGACTTAATACTTTTTCCAAGCCTTTTAAATCTAATGGATTATTTGGACGAGACAGATTAACATTTTGTTTAAAATCCACAATAGTTCCGGGTCTCGCAATCTGATTGCCATTTTTATCCTGATAAATTACGCCAATAATATTGTTGATAAACAAGTACAATTTCTGCAATTTATCGTCATCTAAATTAGACATCGGATTTTCAAATTTCCCGTTTCTGTACCAAGGAATATCGCTCATTTCAGATTTTAAAATTGAGTATTCTACTCCCGGAAATACAATAGAAAACGGCGAAGTACCACCAATAACTTTTCCATTATATCGTATTAATTGAATATACGGCAATTCATCTCTATTTGCCTGTGCTTTTTGTTGGTCTGTCCAAATATCTGCATCGTCCAACAACATACGTCCAAAACCACCTGCAAGGTCAAACAAATTGCTGTTTGGGTTCATATAAATAGGTTCCGAGAAACTTATTCTATCTGGGTATAATGCAACCAAGGCAAGTAATCCCTTCCATTCATTTACCAAACCTTTGAAAAAGTTAATTAGACCAGACTGTTGAATGTTTGGGTCTTTGCTTGTTACGTATTGAAAGGCAAATGAATATATTTTTGCCCTTGCCCAAGGCGTAGGAATGCCTGTAATGAGCGCGCTTGAAATTTGACTTTCGTCTAAATCTCCGGTAACTACGCCTTGAATAAAAGGAACAATATCTTCAAGGTTGTACCATTTTCCTGCGGGGTCGTTCTTACTTACCCCTGTTGATTTTATTAATTTTGCTGATTGTGCCATAATGAATTAACTTTTAAAATTATACAACTGACAAAGGGTATCATAAGTCCTTTTGATTAACTTTTCGCATTTGTTGGTAATATTGGCGGGTTCGTCCATTTTAATGAATTTTTCAACAAAAGTGCTAAAAATACTACCACCAATCAATCCAGTCGAGAATTTGTTTGATTCAAATTCAGAACCTTTTTGATACAGTTCTTTGTTGAAATCAAAATTTCCACATTCTTTTTTT
>BNTP01000161.1 GCA_025996695.1 Bacteroidia bacterium
TCGTAACCTCTACTAACCGTTTCCCTTTCAACGGCTCATTTGCCATAAAAATATTAGCTACACCATGGCGAATATATTCGTAATCCACACGTGCGTCCTTGCCCGGTTTCATAGATTCTTCCTTCACTGTTTCTATTAATTGCTCCGGAGATTCGTCCATGCAAACAACAGGAAAATCTTCATTATAAGGTCGTTTAAATTCGGCAAATGTTGGGTTTGATATTGTGATTGGGAATCCGCCGTATCTATTAGAAGGTAAAGCCCCAAAATCTGTGTTTGAAAATATACCATACTATCAGGGGAAAATGGATTTGTGGTATAGTTTTGCCTGCGTTGGTATTGATTTGCTTAACGACAAGGGGCATTTATGCTTCATTGCTACAAACAAATGGGTAACAAATAATGGGGCTGGTATTTTGAGAAATAAAGTTATTGAGGATTCTCAAATCAAGCAACTTGTTGATTTTGGCAGTTATATGATTTTTGATAGTGCCAATATTCAAACTATGATAATGCTTTTTAATAAAAATAGCGACAATGACGGTTATAACTTTGATTATCGGAAATTAATTGGCAATGATGTGAAATTACAAGATGTTATTGAAATTCTCAACAAAACAAGCACAAAAGCCCACTATTTAACACCAACCATAATAAGAGATAAATTCAAAAACAAGTTTCTGACTTTCAGTGAAAATAATGATATTTTTGAGAAAATTGCTAACAATGCTATTTATTTAGAAAAAAATGAATTATCACAAGGTGTAGTTTTTCCACAAGATTTTTTGAACAAAAAAAATCAAGATATTTTGGGCAAAAATTTTGTCGTTGGAGAAGGGATTTTTGCTTTGACAGAACAAGAAAAGAATAATTTGAATTTTTTAGAAGACGAATTAAAATTACTAAAACCATACTATACAACGGAAGAAATTCACAGGTATTTTACAGAAAGAGGAAACAAATTGTGGT
The DNA here is from genome assembly GCA_025996695.1 of Bacteroidia bacterium. Classification (GTDB taxonomy): domain Bacteria; phylum Bacteroidota; class Bacteroidia; order Bacteroidales; family Azobacteroidaceae; genus Azobacteroides. The sequence continues at coordinate 970 of BNTP01000161.1, forward strand.
TAATTTATACCTCGTCAAAATTCAAAAATCCAAATAGTTTCAATAATTATCCAAAATTAAAAGCACATTTAGATAGATTTACCCAAATTATCACTTCGGATAATAAACCATACGGATTGCATAGAACTCGGGAAGAAAAATATTTTATTGGAGAAAAAATAATTGTTATAAGAAAATCGGTTGGGACTCCTATTTTTTCCTATTGCGATTTCGATTGTTATGTTTCACAAACATTCAATATTATAAAAACAAAAAAATGTAATCTAAAATTTTTATTAGGGCTACTAAATTCAAGATTAATAGCATTTTGGCTAAAAAGCAAAGGAAAAATGCAGGGCAATAATTATCAATTAGATACAGAGCCATTAATGCAAGTTCCTATTAAAATTCCTGAAAATCAGCAACCAATAGTAACTTTGGTGGAACAAATTTTGCAATCAAAAAGGCAAAACACCAACACCGCCGAATTAGAAAAGAGAATAGATGTATTGGTTTATGAATTATATGGGCTGACGGATGAAGAAATCAGAATAATTGAAGGATAATTTTTGCAACCGAATCTTTTCCAATTCATTATCAAATAATTGCAACAATGCCAATATGATTTTCCGTCTGTAAAACATGGTGCAAAGGTACTACTTTTCATGAAATGGCAATCAGTTTTTCTCTATTATCTTGATTTCTTCCTCTGTCAGCCCATATAATTCATAAACTAACTTGTCGATTTCCTTTTCTAATGCCGAAGTGTCGGCAACCGGATTTTCTTTTTTGGCGGAAAGAATTTGATTGACAAGGGTTATTATGGGTTGCGGATTTCCAATAGAAATATTTGGAATGGGAATACGAGAAGTTACTGCATTGTCAAAATGCATTGTTCTAATTGCTTTTGCAAAAATGAAGTTGTAAGCATACCAATTTACAAATTTTGAATTTAATAATGCCCAAACCAATCGTTTGTCATAATCTTCATCAATCATTGTTATCTGATTTATTGTATCTGCAATGAAATAATCTTCCTTTACGGGAATACAGGCAATAATTTTAATATGCTCATACGGTTTTGTAACGTGTGCAACAATATTTTGCACTAAAATGGCAGTTGTACTTATCTTTGCTTTTTCTGTTAAAATCTTTTCATCGTTCAAATATCCTTTTATTCCTCTAATTCCAAATCTATCTATCTCTTTTCCTCCAATAACTTTGAATTTACCTTCGTTCTGAATAAATTTTTGAAACATTTCTCCTCTGTTATTTTTGGCAATATCATTCAAAGAGATACATTTTTCTATAATTTTTTCACCTATTTTTATTTCATTATTGGTTATTCCATTTGGATAAAAACCAAACTTTGTTTTAATTTTCTTGTCAACTATGCCGACCAAACAAAATTCTTTATCATTTGTAAATTTTACAGAATTGTAAAAGTTTGATTTTACATTTTTCCTGTTTGATATTATACATGCTTCAAATAACACATTCTCAAATGCTTTTCCACAATCAACAATGAAACATAAATTGTCTTCTACAAAATCTCTTGTGGAAGCATAATTTGAAGCAAAAGTAAAAGACTTGGGAATAATATAAGTTTCAAGTGCATTTTCTTTGCATAGAGTTAACCCTTTTTCAATAAATAAAATGGCAGTTTCTGACGTTTTAATTTGAAAATTTTGTTTATAATATTGAATCTGTTCTTCGCTCAAACTTGCTCCATACGGCGGATTCCCAATCACAATATCAAACCCAACATTTGCCGAATTTAAACGACCCCGCCTAACTTCTGCATCTTAATGAAAATAATTTGAAAACTCCCTTTTAATGTCGCATAAAATCTGTATATTTTATTAGTTCAATAACAATTTAAATTAGTCATTATGAATTACGGTTACATCAGAGTAAGCTCTGATAAACAGACAGTTGAAAATCAAAGGTTTGAAATAAAGAACTTTTGTAAAAGAAACGGCATGATTGTCAATCATTGGTTTGAAGAAACTATTTCCGGCACAAAAGGCGTTGAGAAACGGGAATTAGGAAAACTCCTCAAAAAGATGAAACGCGATGATATTCTGATTTGTTCGGAATTGTCGCGGTTGGGAAGAAATTTATTGATGATTATGGCGGTTTTAAACGATTGCATGAATCGCGATGTTCAAGTTTGGACAATCAAAGAAAATTATCGCTTGGGAAACGACATCAACAGCAAGGTGCTTGCTTTCGCTTTTGGTCTTTCTGCCGAAATTGAACGCAATCTTATCTCTCAACGCACCAAAGAGGCACTTGCCCGCAAACGTGCGGAAGGCGTTGCGCTTGGTCGCCCGAAAGGCAGTAAATCGAAAGTCAAAAAATTGACCGGAAAAGAATCGGAAATTAAAAATCTATTGGCTAAACGAATATCGAAAAGCGCAATTGCACGGATTTATGGCGTTCATCGGCTGACAGTGGCGGAATTTGTGAAAGGCTTTGGGTAGCAAAGTAAGGCATCCTGCTGTTCAAGAATCCTTTGAAGATAGGAGATAAAGGAGTTACAACTTCTTTCCCATGTGGAAAGTCGAAGGTGAAAGGTGAAGGGTGGAAAAGTGGAAGCCGGAGGCTGAAATCTTTGTAGCCGTGACGCGTCGGCCCAAGCCACATGCGTCCCCCAATCGCTCCACCGGGCAGGAGGCTGATAATCGTACCATCCTGCGAGCCCGTCTATCGCGATCCAATGATTGCGCAAGGTAGTCGTAGAACCGGAGGTACCCACACCGCTGTTTAAACCGACAGAAAACTGAGATACCAAATTTTGCCATTGACTTAGATCCGGCAGATGCCAATCAGGCCCAAGTTGTTGGCAAGCAGGTTCTGCTAGTGACAGTTCGTAATACCATCCGCGACCGGATTGTGGACTCGTCGCACCTGGGTCGTAACTTGTTGTTGTTGGGATGCCTTCGGCAATATTTTGCGTTGTCCAGCAAAGATCTTCTATACCGGTATTATTATAATTCGCCGTCGTATAAGTTTTAATCAGGTCGCCACACTTCCAGGGTATCTGCGGCGCATCCACCACGGCACTCTCGTTAAACGCCGTCACAGTCGGAATAGAGAACACAATCTCTTCGCCGTCCAAGCCCAGCGTCAGCAAAAATGTATATTGCCTGCCGGCTTCAAACATGATGCCTTGCGCTTTATTTGCCGGGTCATGCAGGCGAAAAACTACCTGTCACGTATTCACGGTGTCATTCGTGAGGTAATTCACTTCGGCAACGGTGGCGTATAAATAAGTAGCATCCGCCGGACTGGGGCGGCTATTTCGGCGACTGTGCCATATTCCGGAGTGCTGCCGGTGAAGGCTCCCAACACAGTTTTTTGCGGCAGCACCATCAAGCCGTTACTCGCATTGGTAACATCGGTGTAATCGCTACTGCCAGTTCCTGTGCTGTAAGGCACATACACATTTGTTCTTCCAAGATCCACTTTATAAGTCACTGAATCGGATTGTGATTTCCATGAAACGTTGTATGCTCCCGAAACATGCGGAAATGGCTCTGCTGCATTCGGTACCGAATCAAGTATGTTGAGCGTTCCCATCGATTTCAAATTACTCAAAGCCAGTTCTTTAATCAGATAGGTCTTGTTTTTGTTCTGATTCTGAGCCTTGAAAACAATCCGTGACAGGGCATGCTTGAAATTCAATTGGACGCTCGGACTGCTTGTATAAGTCAAATCTACACTTTTAGTCACCATGAAGTCCTCTTGTTGATCAACGCCGTTCCATCCCGGCACGGTGTATTCAATCTCGGGGCCGGTGGCAGGAGGGGTCGTGACTGAGGGCGCCTGTTTCAAACCGGTCGTGACATTCACACTGGACGCAGGCGAGTAAGCAAAGAAATCCACGGAGTCTCTTGCCGGCCAGTTGGCTTTTGGGAAATAGTCCCAATTGTTGGCACCTGCCCCATCCTCTTCACCGCGCGTCACGGTCACGCCGTTCAGCACATAACCATCATAAGCACTACCTGTGGGAGACTCCATGCCGAGGTGGTGAACGAAGTCATCGACCCTGCGGTGGTCACACTCGCGCGCAGCTGTTTGTCCGCGAATGTCTTGAAGGAAATTTCTCTCCCACTACTTTGCACCGGATTGTTTTGATACAAATCGGTTGCACAACTGCTGCTCAAAGCTGCCAGGCCGAGCAGGCTAAAAAACATTGTTTTTTTCTCACGTTTTCTAATTATTAATTATTAATTTATTTTCTCTCTCTCTTTTCTCTTTCATCTATTTTCATGGCATGCAGATACCATTGTTGCAGATCGTTTTTTATTTTTTCAGTTGACTTTATCGTATTTTCGTATGCGTACCATTGCTTAAACTCTTGACTGATCTGATAGGCATTTTTT
>BNTP01000162.1 GCA_025996695.1 Bacteroidia bacterium
TGATGGATGCGCCTACATACGATCCAATCAATGCAGCACCAATAACAAAAAGTAATAATGGATCTTCTCCATTTGGATCTACATAACTAAACGGATTATTCAGCCCATAAGCATACCTGTTATACGCTTGCGTAAAGTCCGGCATCTGCACATACGGATCCATCTCCATGAACCGCCCCAACACCGGATCATACAATCGCGCATTCAAATTAATCAACCCAAACTGACTCAAATGCTCCTGAGCCAAATAGCCCCGACTCATAAGGTTCGTCCCCGAAGTTATCGTCAGCTTGCCCCAAGCATCATAATAATAACGCGTCTGAATAGCTTTTGAAGCGGCTGTTACCACCCGAATACTACCCAAATGGTCGGTCTGTACATAATGGAAAGAACGCGTGCCGTTAGTCTTTATCGCTATCGCCGACAAGCCTTCCGGCGTATAAATATAATCAAACTCTTTCGTACTGCCACCAACAACGACTTCTTTTTCGTAATTTCCGACATACACCATCGTTTTTTTCAAAACATTGGTTTCATAATATTTGCTTATGCGACGCTGATTATCCGCTCCGTATTGAAACTCCAGTTTCTTTACCGGAGAACCTTGCAAGGTGACGGACGAAGCCCGATTGTAAGAGGTATTCACAACATCCACAACCGGAGGACTGTAAGCCGTCGCAGGATTGGCAATGCCCGAAACAGCATGATTGCCGGTGGCATATTGATACGTGCCTACATCAAATTTGGAATTAATGTTCCCGTTGGCGGCATACGTGATGGAATTGGCAGAGGCACCGTTCAGGCTTATTGTGCTCAAGCGATTGAGATTGTCATAGCCAAAAACTTCATTCTTGCTGTTCGACACATCGTTGCGCTGGGTTAAATTGCCGCTCGTCGCATTAAATGTATAATTGACTTGGTCAATAACCGAAGTTCCGTTTTTCAGCAAAATTTGATTCGGCAAATGGTAAGTATCATAACCTGACACCCGTTTTAATCCATTGCCCAACGTGCTTTCTGTGATTTGTCCCAAAGCATTGACCGCATCTGCCTGCCACAACAAGGCATTGTTTTCGGCATTGCGCATGGACGTGAGCAAACCGTTGGCGTATTGATAACTGACGAACAGTCCCGAGGGCGACTGTTTTAGCACTAACTGCCCAAGACCGTCATAAGAGTAATTGGTTGTATAATTGACATTATCTACCCTTTCCGTCACCGACAAAGGCTGCCCCCACGCATTGTAAGTGTAACTTTCAACAACACTATTGTTTGCTTTTATCGTGTAAATTTGCCCGATACCATTACCCGAAGTCACATATTGGTAGCTAAGCGTATTTTCGGGGCGCGCCTGAGTCAACATCCGTCCCGCAGCATCGTAAGTAAACGAAGTCGTTTGGTGGCGAGCATTGGTCTGCGAAGTCAGTTGTCCATACGCATTATACACATACTTGATGGAATCACTAAGATTGGCATCTTTCAAAGCCCGTTGAAAACCTCGGTCATCGTAATTGAGGTATGTTATCTTACCGGCGGCAGTGGTCGTGACAGGTTTACCCAAGCTGTTGTAAGTGTAACTAACCGAATTGCCTGCAGCATCAGTAGAGGATGCCAATAGGCCGGAAGTATTCCTTGTGGAATACGTCTTTTTGCCGTCCGGTGTCGTAACAGTATCGGTTAAAGCCGAATAGCCATACTTGGTGATCCGTCCGATATTGGTTTCCGTTTTTAATCTGCCGTAATTATCGTAACCATATTCGATATACTGCGTGCTCTTAGTACTGTATCCGGGCAGATACGAACGATACAACTGTCCTTTATTGTTGTATTGCTTTTCGGAAACCACCGTGCCGGAAAATCCGGGAGCTTGCGATTTTGTTTCCAAACCGGCTTTGTTGTACCACGTGGTTTGTGTTCCTGAAATATACGAATTAACCGTCACCTTATACAGATTATCTCCCGAAATATCCCAATTGCGAGAGTGAGTAATCTCATCCGTCAGATTAAACTTTTTTGTTATTCGTTGAAAGCCATCGTATTCATACGAAGTGGTCAGACCGGCAATATCTGTTTTTTCCAGCAACACTCCGGTTTTAAAATCGTATTGAGCCGAAGAGGTATTGCCTAACGCATCGGTATTTGAAATTGCAAAACGACCCGTAGCATCAAAAGTTGCACTTGCAGCAATAGTGGGACAACCGGCAGCAGTGGTTGTAACCGTTTGCGGATTACCAAAATTATCATAATTGCTGTAATTGGTAGTAACCGCTTTGGGATGTCCGAAGTAATCTATTTTTTGAGTCAATCGTGCTTTGGCATCGTAGCTGTATTTTTTTGTTTCCGAAAACGAAGCTCCAATACCATTTCGGGTAATTACCTGCTGCGTTACCCGATTTTTGAATGTGCTGCCACCTTTTGCTTCCCAAGTATTTATGGTTTTAGTAACCAAACTGCCTTGTGTCTCGGTAATCGAATAAGAATTGCCATGATCTGTTGAATTATAAACATGATCCGTAGTCTTTGTAATTCCTGTCAAATGATCTTTGGTAATCTGCTTTTTGATGTAGGGGAATATCACCTTTGTGCTAGATGTGAGGAATCGATCGGGTTCAAAGTTGGTACGTGAAATAGAATCCCCCGAAGTGGTCGTAACCGTCTGTTTGAGCGGATAAACATTGAAATAGGTAGGGTCATATCCATATTGGGTCGTTGTTTTCCGATTTTGCAGAGAATTGGTAGCGATAACTTCTTCAAAACCGAGAAAGCCCTTTCCCTGTTTGTGTACTCTTGCTCCTTTGTAGTAATATAAAGTACTGTCACTGAGATTTCCTGCTTGATTTTTGAATTTACTCACAACATATAAAGGTTGTTGAAATTTAGAAACCGGAAAAGTTACAGAGGTTGTAGATGCTGTGTAACAGTTGCTGTCGGTCATAGGTTTATAGTCAAATGACACCTTTTGATTTAAGCCATTGGTGATATTTTTCACTTGCAAATTTTGTGAAGCAGGGAAATATTTGATGAAAGAGCGATCACTATATTTACTAAAACATAACTCGGGCAATCCATCGCCGTCAAAATCGGCAAAACAGTATTTTTTCCCCTCTGATTGCATATCACTAAACGATGAGGAGGAGGATGCAGTGTAAGTAGAAAAATGAAAGTTTTCGCCATCAAACAAGCCTAATTTGAGCGGAAAAGCATTGCCCGTCTCTTGATTGCAGGCAATTACATCAGTCCTCCCATCTCGGTTGAAATCTCCGGTGTACCATTGTGTACTAATGCCTAAATTAGGGAGCGTTTTTTTCTCAAATCCGATCCCTGTTGAAAACAATATAAAATAATTGCTGCCGCTTTTTACTAAAATATCTGTTTTCCCATCGCCATTAAAATCTCCAATAAGCTCTTTGTCAGCACTTTTCAACAAATTTCCGGAATGGAGTAACGCAAAAGATGATCCATTAAATTCATATATCCTACATTCGGAGGCAGTCACTGTTAGGACATCTGTTTTTCCATTTCCATTAAAATCAATTAAAAATTTAGGATAAGGTATATTAAAGAATCTTAGACCCCATGAGATTCCGGGAGCAGAAAGCATTGTGCCATTGTAATCATAAATTTTACTTTCACTTTTAGCTAACACTTCACTTTTCCCATTTCCATCGAAATCTCCTATCAAAACATCCGCGGAAGCAGAGTAAAATCCATTCCATGAATCAACAAAATAATTTCCCTTGAAAAGATAAAAGTCATGCCGATAATTAGTATCGTTTATTTTCTTTGTACGTAACACATCCATGTATCCATCCCCATCCCAATCGCCCGTTAAAAAGCCGGTGAACCCGCTAATCAAAGGAATGGTACATTTTTTTGTAAATTTCACATATCCCCAAGTATATAAGAATAAAGTGGCGCTATCTGAAGAAGTATATGAAGAAGATTTTGTTGGGTAAGAAAGAAAATCTGTTTTTCCATCGCCATTAAAGTCAGCATATAAGGGGTAAATGCCTTCTCTTGGCTCAGAAAGAAAAGCCGTAGCCTCATTCGCTGATCTCGGATATTCCCCGTAATAATCCCCCCAATCCACAATAGTGGAATTATATCTTTCCCCATTTTGCCCGTATTCTTCCACTTCGGTCAGTTTGGAATAATACCCATCGAAATAATAATTGAATTTATAATCTCTCACGGTGAAGCCATAAGTGCTGCATCTGATTCTTTTCAAAATCACGCTTTGTGCTACCGATTGTCCGGCAATATAGCTTGTTGATTTATCCGTTCGCTTTTCATAGAAAAACTCAATGAGATTGTAAGGATTCAATCCTGCTGACGTATTACCGGTATAATCAATTCGTTTCAAACGAAATTCGCCGGTTGAGGCATCATTGTCGTAGGTATAAGTCATGTAATTGCCGTTGGCATCGGTCGCTTTTTTGAGCAACCAAGCATAAGCCGAAGAGCTGTTTTTCGGTTTGATATAAGCATCGGATTCAGACCCGTATTCCAATGTCCAGCCTTCTTTGTTTTTTACTTCAAAACCCATATAATTACCGAAACTTTTGTAAGTGATAGTCACAAACGATTCGATTTCCGTTTTGTAAGTACTCTGTGCAGCCAGATTTGTTCCGGTCGCGCGCATCAATCGCTGCCCGTCCATCATCAAATTGTCGGCAGCAGTCAATTGAGGAACACCTACCGCATTATCGTGATACATTGTTTTTCCTACGCGAGTGATAGCCGACACGGCATTCAAACTCCAGCCATAACCGACTAATCCATTGCCCGATTGACTGTTGTAAGTGATTGAAATAGAGGGTTGTACGCCTCCGGTGCCCGGCATAACGGTTATCGGTATCTGATACACAGCAGCACCCGTCGGGCTTACATTGGCTTCGCCAGCGGTTGTCCCTACGGCATACGATTGATTCAAACTCCGGCCGGGATTGGGCAGTTGCGCTAATGTTTGATAGCTTGCGGATTCCAACGAATGTTCATTAATATACGCATGGAATGTTTTATTTCCGGAGGTTGCATTAAATGAGAATCCGGGTTGAAAAGTGATAACGTCACGGGCAATGTATGTTTTAGAAACACTTTCGGGCTGCGAAAGCGTTATCGTTTTTTGTCCGAAAACAGTTATTCCTATAAAAAGCAGATAAAGAAGGATGCTATATTTTTTCATACTCACTCAATTTATTGTTTGATGATTTTCCATTTTGAAACAGTTTCACCTAAATGAATATCAAGCAGGTAGATTCCGGGCTTTCCGGTAACATCCAGGTCAGTCCGTGCGGATACTATTTTTTGAGAAATTATCAATTTTCCACTCAGGTCA
>BNTP01000163.1 GCA_025996695.1 Bacteroidia bacterium
GCGTACTGCTGCTGACCAACGACGGCGATAAGTCGTTGTAATTGACATACACACGGTTGCTGTTTTTCAGCGAAAAAGTGCCCATGGTGATATTGTCCGACGAAATCACTTGCGTGGCATATTTGTCAATGGGATTTTCAAGTTCCTCAATATCAGGCATATAGCCTATCCGGCCTTTGGCAATCAGGAAAAAGCACAAAAAAATCAATGCCAAGAAAATTCCAAATAATCTCCAAAACCATTTGATCACAGTTGTGCGGACAGTCGTTGCCTTTTTCTTATTTTTTTCAGCCATTTATTTATTGTTATTGTAAACAGCGAGGCGTTATTCAAACGCACCTTGACGGAGCATATTCACTTCTTGCTCTGTCAGATAGCGCCAATGACCGCGTTTTAGATTCTTTTTCGTCATGCCGGCAAAATAGACCCGGTCGAGTTTAGTCACGCGATAACCTAAACTTTCAAACATACGACGCACGATACGGTTACGGCCGGAGTGAATTTCGATGCCGACTTGGTCTTGCACATCTTCGATCGCGTAGGCGATCTCGTCGGCGTGAATTTCACCGTCGTCCAGGTCAATCCCTTTCGCCAATTTTTCCATGTCTTCGATAGTCACGTTTTTATCCAACCAAACGTGATAAACTTTCTTTTTTGCATATTTCGGATGAGTCAATTTAGACGCCAAATCGCCGTCGTTGGTCAGCAGCAGTACGCCTGTGGAGTTTCTATCCAAACGACCAACGGGGAAAATGCGTTCGTGGCAAGCCGTTTTCACCAAATCCATTACCGTCAATCGCTCTTGTGGGTCATCAGCGGTGGTCACGCAGTTTTTAGGCTTGTTCAACACCACATACATTTTAGCTTCCAAGCGAACCGGTTGATCGTGAAACATCACCTCATCGGCGCGTTTCACTTTAGTGCCTAATTCAGTTACCACCACACCATTCACTTTCACCACGCCTGCCGTAATAAAAGCATCGGCTTCGCGACGGGAACACACGCCGGCATTGGCGAGATATTTGTTCAAGCGCAACGGTTCATTGGGGTCAAAATGTTCCTCGCGGTATTTCGACCGTTTGATTTCCGCATACTTGTCAAACCGCTGCGTTTGATTGCGATTGTAACCGTTTGATGGATAGCGATTGTTGTTGTTCGGATAACGGTTGTTGCTCGGGTAGCGATCAGTCGACTGATAGCGATCGTTCGACTGATAGCGATTGCCACTGCTCGGGTAACGGTTTTGTTGTTCCTCGCCCACGCGTGCACGGCGTTTCCTCGTGTCATCGCCACCTTCCGAATTGTAGGGACGCGGTGTGTAAGGACGTGCCGGACGGTCGTAGCTGTTGCCGGAGTTGTAGCCGCCTTCACGGCTGAAATTGCGGTCGTTGTTACCATAGTTGTTTCGGGGACGATAACCACCGCCATTGTTGTTGTAGCCACCGTCCGAATTGTAGGGGCGCGGGGTGTAAGGACGAGCGGGGCGCTCGTAGCTATTCCCGTAATTGTTTCCTCCCTCTGAATTGTTGTAGCTGTTATAATTGCTTCGCGGGCGATTATAACTTCCGTTGTTGTTGTAACTGCCGCCACTTCCAACGGTAGCGCGATTTAACGTTAATGGCTTTCTCTCGCGATTATTGCCATCTTCACTTTGCCCGTCATTGCGGGGCGTCCAATCTTCTGTAATCATTTTGTTTGGATTTTTTTAATTGTAAATTTATTTGTATTTCGTCGTTGCGTACATGATCCGCAATCCCCTCCAAGCCTGTTCCCTTTATCAGGGGGATTGTGGGTCAAGCCCGCAATGACGCTAGACTCCTGTGTATGTGTGCGGCGTAATGGCTCGCAACTCTGCTTTAATTTTTTCGTTCATCGGCAACGTATCTATAAATTCGCTCATTGTTTTTTCTGTGATTCCTTCATTGGTGCGTGTGAGTGCTTTCAGGGCTTCGTAGGGTTTGGGAAAACCTTCGCGCCGCAAAATTGTTTGGATCCCTTCGGCCACTACCGCCCAGGCGTTGTCTAAATCCCGATCTATGGCGTCTTTGTTTAGCAATAGCTTGCCCAGCCCTTTCTGCAGGCTTTGGGTGGCTATTAAAACGTGTGCGAACGGCATACCCACGTTTCGCAAAACGGTGGAATCAGTCAAGTCGCGTTGCAAACGTGAAATCGGCAATTTCGCTGCCAAATGTTCCAAAAGAGCGTTTGCTACGCCCAAATTGCCTTCCGCGTTTTCAAAATCAATCGGATTTACCTTGTGTGGCATGGCTGACGAACCAATTTCGCCGGCTTTAATTTTTTGCTTGAAATACTCCATCGAAATGTATTGCCAAAAATCTTTGGACAAATCCATCAGAATGGTGTTGATGCGCTTCAACCCGTCGAATAATGCCGCCAGATTGTCGTAATTTGAAATCTGCGTCGTATATTCTTCGCGAGTCAAGCCTAATTTCTCGCTGACAAATTGGTTGCCAAAAGCTTTCCAATCGCGTTCGGGATAGGCGATTTTGTGTGCATTGAAATTGCCGGTTGCGCCACCGAATTTAGCGGATTGCGGCACGGCTTTCAGTAGCTTGACCTGTTGTTCTAAACGAAACACGAACACTCGGATTTCCTTGCCCAAGCGCGTTGGGGAGGCGGGTTGCCCATGTGTCTTTGCCAACATCGGAATTGTTTCCCAATCATTGGCGTATTGCGACAAGGTATCAATAATTTGCTGAATAGCAGGATAATACGTCGCATCCAAAGCTTCCTTTATAGAAAGTGGCACGGCAGTGTTGTTGATGTCTTGCGACGTAAGCCCAAAATGGATAAATTCTTTGCAGGATTCCAACTCAGGTACACCCAAATTCAGTGTATCAAACTGTGCTTTGATAAAATATTCGACGGCTTTCACATCATGGTTAGTCGTTTGTTCGATTTCCTTGATTTGGGCGGTATCGTCCAATGAAAATTGGCGATAAATAGCGCGCAAGCGTTCTTTCACACCCGTCGGTGGCAAGTTTTGCAATTGCGGCAGGGGTAATTCACACAAAGCAATAAAGTATTCTATTTCAACAAGAACACGGTATTTTATCAGCGCGTATTCCGAAAAATAGGCTGCAAGCGACTCTGCTTTTTGACGATACCGCCCATCGACGGGCGAAATGGCTGTCAATTCATTTAATTTCATTCAATCTCTTATCACTTTTTATAATTGGGCGTATGCGATACGCCTCCGTTTCAAATCGGTTTCTCACTTTCGCTGCAAAGGTACTACCTTTTTTCGGATTTTGCAAGTTTTTCTAAAAATCTTCCAACATCGCAAAAGCTTTCCACCGGCGAATAAGCGGCGCCAAATCATTGAGTCGCAACAACATCCCGTCGTTTTTGCTGTCTTTATCCGAACCGTCTTGTTTGGCAACGTCAAGCTGCGCGGTGGTCGGAAGGATGCGAGCAAGCCCTTCCCCCAAGCTTTCTCCACTAAGGAGGGGTGTCTGAAAGCCGTATTTGGCATAAGTTGCAGCTAATTCGGGCGATTGCGGAATGAGAAAAACGTAGTCGCAGGCTCTTTCTTTCAGCGAGGACAGGGCTGTCGTCAATAGTTGATTCATGTAGCCTTTGTGGCGATAGTCGGGATGCGTCATCACACCATATATATAGCCGCCGGAATAATTTTTTTCTTCTATTTGGATCTGGCAGGGCAGCATCTGCAAAAAAGCGATTGGTTGGTCATCAATCACGGTAATCAATACCTCTTCATTTTTGTACAAATTAGCGAAATATAAATCGACAAACACGGCTGAATCTTCCGGAAAACAAATCTTCCAAAGTGCCATCAATACTGATTTATATTTATCTTCGCCAAATTGCACCCTCATTAATTGTTAATTTTTAATTTTTAATTTTTAATTGAAACAACCCCTTTCTCCAATAGGAACTCCGGATGATACGACTCTTTGGCTTTTCGGAGCGACGCGATACCAAGGTCTTCTTCGCGATTGATGTAGGCGTAGTTGGCACAATTATGCTCGGCAAACTGCTGATTCATCATCGTGAAACCTCCGTCGATTTCATAGAGGCTTTTTTCGGCGTGCACGCCAAACGTGTCGGCGGTCAAGGCTTGACCGTAAGAATACGCCACAATTTCGCCTTTGACGCGCAATGCTCCGCCAATTAAGCCTAATTTTTCGTATTCGGCAAATGCTTTTTCGGTTGCGAGATGCTCTTCTACGAGGGAACCGTCGCTACAATCACCATTTTCGGAACACCACCGACGATAAAGTTCCAAACAATCGGGGATAATTGTCCGCGTAATGGGCAAGTATTCCCAATCCTGATACGTTCGTTTGAATTTATTGATGTGGTTGCGTTTGGATTGATACGGTTTGCCGATCAAAGAAATCAAATCCTCTGACCGATAAAGGTACTCAAACCACGCCCTGTCTGTTTGGTAAGTAAACTTTCCGGGCATTGCCTGCTCAATCTGCTTAAACATTTCACGAGTGATTGCATACAGGCGAATCTCTTCATTTCGCTTCTCTGCATCCTGCATAATCCTGTTAATAGCACGCCTCAACCCTTCCTCACAAGGGAAGAAAGTCATTTGGTGAGATGTCAGCGGAAACAAATATCCGGGCTTGTCATTTTTCGTCTGAAAACGGATGTAGAGCCAATTGTCTTCCACCACATAAGTGGTGTTGTAGGCATGTTTCCAGCAAAAAATATTGGAAAATGAAAAGTCACAATTTCGGAACGTGTTTTTGTTGAAAAAAGGCAGAATCGTGTCTTTATCTTCAATCGTAACCGGCTTAAAATCAAGCATAACGAATTATTTTACAAGTTTATTCGTTATAGTATCCGGAAACACAACCGTTGGCTTGAACGTTTTGGCTTCTTCAAAATCCATCAACGCGTAGGACATGATAATCACCACATCGCCGGGTTGCACTTTTCGCGCCGCCGCACCATTCAAACAAATCGTTCCCGAACCGCGTGCCCCTTTAATCACATACGTTTCGAGACGTTCCCCATTATTATTGTTTACAATTTGCACCTTTTCGCCCTCAATAAAATTGACAGCATCCATCAGATTTTCATCGATGGTCACGCTCCCGATATACTTGAGATTGGCTTCCGTAACGGTCACGCAATGCAATTTTGACTTAATGACTTGAATCATCATAATTTTTATAGTATAAAAAACGCTGCAAAGTTAATATAAATTTAGATTAACCTTGCAATTACAGAACTTTTTTTCAGGGTCAACGCACTAAAGTTTGGCAATTACATGAATTAGTCTTT
>BNTP01000164.1 GCA_025996695.1 Bacteroidia bacterium
CCAATTACGTTCCTCTTGCCACGACTAAGCCGCTAAGGCCTGTCACCGGTACCGGTGATAATGACGCTCTTGTAGGTGCCGCCGGCTACGGGTATGCTGCGGGTAATCACCAGCATCCCTCGCAGGTATCAACGGTGCTTACCGGCGGTAGCACGACGTTAGCGCCATCGGTAAAGGTTGTGGCTGACTCTTTGGCCGTGAAGTTGAACCGAACGAGCAAGTTTGCTTTGACGGGCGATGTGACGGTGGCCGCTACCAATCTTGATGCGGCGACGTTTGCCACGACGCTGGCAAATTCGGGCGTGGCAGCGAACACGTATGGAACAAACGCAACAGCGGCATTGACTCCTGCCATGAATGAAACGTTTTCTGTTCCGGGCTTCGCTGTGGATGCGAAAGGTCGCATCACTTCTGCTACCACGCAGACAGCTTGTGTTGAAAAATTTGGGACGAGTGCCAAAATAATAAACGCCAAAACCTGCGTGTATTCAGGGACGACGAGTTGGACTGCGAATGAGGCCGCCGACCAATGCAACATAAAAGGAATGCATCTAGCTTCTATAAGCGAGATCGCGTGCATCCACGATCAATACGGTATAACGCTGACAGCGGGCGATTATTGGACATCAACCTATGCAATCACTGGAAGCACAGGAAGTGATGCTTTAAGAACTGTTTTCTACAACACGAATTCGAAAAATGCTGATATAGCTGTTGGCACCTCGGGTAAAAAAGCTGTTTGCGTAGGGAATTTTTAAGATGAGATCCGCGATTCAATGAAAGCTTAGTCATTGTTGACTTTAAAAGGCTCTGTCTTGTGGAAAGGGACTTCACGTCCAAAACGATAGGGGTCTTTCGGCAAGATCTTATCGAATAGGCAAAAAGGTCTACGCATGATAATTTAAATAAGCACTGATTCATTATGAAGTGCACCCCAAAAGTTGGACAAAAACTTTTGGGGTTTATCATTATGAGTACACATTTTAATTTTTGCTCGCAAAGACATGAAAGTCAATCTATTATACCTCTTTTCTTCCTCACTTTTGACCATTAAGCCCTTTTTAAAGATTTGGTGATTTGAGGGGTGAAACAAACCCATAAACATTGCCGGAAAAATCCGTGGCAATCAACGTGTTTCCGGAGATAGCCATACTGGCAAAAGAAGGCGCTCCCGTCTGCACTTTCCATACTATCTCACCTGTTTTCGCCTTTAATCCGTATAGATAACCATCCGATGCTCCGAAATAAACCGTTCCATTAGAAAGTACCGGGCTGGATTCCACTGTGGCAAAAGGAGTTGTTGTGTAGGGTGTTGTATATACTAACGATTGTCCCGTGGGAGTATTCCAGATAACAGCAAGCGATTCTTTATCCAAAGCGATAATACCCTTATCGGCTGTTCCGAAAATAATCCGGTCATCTGTAATCAAAGGAGTAGATGTGTTTTCTAAATTACGTTCCGGGATTTCTTTTTGTTTTACAATCTTTCCGGTCTGCGGTTCTATGATAAAAATACTTTTTCGGGAAATGAGATAAAAAAGCCCGTTATGCAACACCGGAGAACCACCCCGGTCGCTTAGTCCGTCCTGATTGAGTTTCCAAAGACCGCTTCCGGTTTTCAGGTCGTTTCCATACAATGCACTCCAATGCGCTCCGGCAACCAAAACGCCTTCGCCTGTGGTGAGCGTTGTAGATGCGCCCTCGTTGCCTTTCCAAGCCGGATTTTGCCATATTTTTGAGCCGTCCTGTACCTTAAAAGCAGTTAATCCGCGTCCTGTTCCGGCATAAACAATCCCATTTTCGGCAACTAAACCTTCCGCAATGTAACTGTAAGGATCATCTGCAACATTCCTCTCCCATTGCAGTTTACCGGTGTTACTATCCAGCGCATACAAATACCCTTCCGCATCCTGGGCAAAAACGAATCCATTATCGTACGCGATAGAATTTTTAATCGAATTGCGAGTCGGGAATTTCCAAAGTACATTTCCGTTATTGGCATCCAACGCAAAAACGCCATTCACCGGTTTTCCGTTATCATCGCAAGATGCTACAATAATTTTATTATCAACCATCAACGGCGAAGACATAAAGATATTGGCTCCTATATTTTTTACCCACGCTAACTGCAATGGCGGCTCAATAACTGCCGTAGATTTTCCTGTATGTTGGGCATCTCCAAGCAAAGCCGTCCAATTGTCTTTCAAATTTATTTTTGCAGAAAAATTCTTATCATAAATAAAATTGGACGAAGAAACTACCGTTTTTCCGTTCGTTAATTCGGCAGTTACCGAAACGAGCAGTTGTTGTCCGTTCCATGCGGGTTGAGGGTTTATCTCCGCATACCAGTTCCAATCGCTTAAGGGCTGCATATCCATCGTTTGATGACGGCTCGTATTCCCCTGAACAGATACGGTACAGGAAACTTTTTTTACCGTGGATCCGGAATGATAAGCATTGACGGAAAGCGGAATTTTCCCCGAAGGGAGCAAAGGAGTGATTGTTTCATGGGCAGGAGAAGCGATAACCACTTGAGGTTCAACAAAACAATAGTGCAGTTTGAATTCCGGATTACTTTTATCATCCATAGTTACAACCCGAAATGCAGAGGTAGAATGATCGATACCTCCCTTATCCAAAGTTGAAGTACAAACGGTGTAAATACCCCCTTGGTTACGTACATAATTGATATGCAAATGTCCGTAAATCCAAGCCTTCAGGTTATGTTTCCTCAGGTCTGTTTTTTGATCTTTCGGGCCAAACAGGAAATCATTGCTTCTCGTCAGAATGTCGTGATTGAACACAATGACCGCCTTATTCGGGTCGGTTTGCGCAAGGTCATTTTTCAACCAGTTATGGACTTCCTCCGTAGTGTAACTTGGCCGGGCGTCTCCTCCCGCCATGGGAGTTACGATATAATGCGTATTTCCATATTCAAACGAGAACCAGGTGGGACCATAAATGGATTCGAATAGTTGTTCGCCGTAATCGCCTTTCACCAAATCATGATTCCCGATGCAATAATATACCGGACAACCGATTGTTTCGGAATTTACAATTTTAATGTGCGATTTAAGACCGCTTTCATAGCAAATATCTCCGGTGTGGACAACAAAAGAAATACTTTCGTTTTTGACGTATTGCTTCAGGTAATCAACCCACGTACCATCCACTCCCCGCCCAAAAATTTCGGTATCGGTAATTTGAATAAATTGATGAGCAGGATGCGTAGGCTGATTGTTCTTAGCCAGAATAAAATCATAAGATTTTCCGGAGGCCTCCACCGGAATAAAATGCGAACGCACACGGTAACCGGATGGTGTTGTAATGGTTATAAATCGGGTTTTGGCATATCCCGGTAACGAAAATAGTCCATTTTTATCTGTTTTTGTAACATGCTGTCCGTCGGTAACTGCAACGCCCGACAATGGGGTATCACCCTTGTTAAATGTACTGTCTGCGTTATTATCCAAATAAACATGACCGGTATAAGCTGCAGAAATTATTCCCGGAAAAAGGAATACAAAAAACAAGGTGAATAAAGCGTTTTTCATGATTCTTTATTATTTATAGATACAAATATTCTCTTAGTGATTTTTCGAGGTGACAAAGATACAACAAATTTCAAAAGACACCACACCATTTGCAGGAAATTATTTTGCAACCGTTGAATTTAACAATTCCGGATAATGTAAACGTGTAGCGTTATCATACCCATAGAAATAATGATTATATGATGGGCTATGATTCTCTAAAAAATCATAGTC
The DNA here is from genome assembly GCA_025996695.1 of Bacteroidia bacterium. Lineage (GTDB taxonomy): Bacteria > Bacteroidota > Bacteroidia > Bacteroidales > Azobacteroidaceae > Azobacteroides. The sequence goes on from BNTP01000164.1 coordinate 3,768, forward strand.
CATCACAAAATCATACGAATCACAGTTCAGACAACTATATGCTGCGCACGCACCTAACCGTCGCCGCGTCACCAGGGACCTGCGTCATCCCCATCCATATAATACATTTTGCCATCAATACCCATTGCTTCATCCGTCACATCACCAATCCACCAAAGCGATCGATCGCCCCAATCAGACCCCGCAGGAACGATCGCCACGATATGTCCCCCCAGCGCGGCATTAGCCGTCCACGGAATCTGTAATGTGGGCACCGAACCCGTAGTGCCGGCTCCCGGAGTAAGCGCCCCAAACGCAGTCACCAAGGCATACCACTGTGATTGGGCTGGCACTGACCATTCAAGCCCAAGAGCTTTACATGCTGCATCAGCTTGCGACTGCTCGTAATAATACCCTCGCTCTCCTTTCGTGGGGGGCGGCACGATCGCCCCCGTCATATCTATGTAGGTGTCATACGTCGCGACGCCTTCGGCAATGTTTTGCGTTGTCCAGCAAAGATCTTCTAATCCCGGATTATTATAATTCGCAGTCGTATAACCTTTAATCGGCTCGCCGCATTTGAAAATTAGCGGCACCTCCACCTCTGCAAGTGTGTTAAATTCAGTCACCGTCGGAATAGAGAACACAATCTCTGCGCCGTCCAAGCCTAATGTCAGCAAAAATGTATATTGCCGACCGGCTTCAAAAATGCCAGTTCTTTAATCAGATAGGTCTTGTTCTGATTTTGTGCCTTGAAAACAATCCGTGACAGGGCATGCTTGAAATTCAATTGCACGGTAGGGTTGCTTGGGTTATAAGCCAAATCTACACTTTTAGTCACCATGAAATCTTCTTGCTGATCAACGCCGTTCCATCCCGGCACGGTGTATTGAATCTCGGGGCCGGCAGCAGGAGGGGTCGGGACTAAGGACACATTCTGTTTCAGACCTGCCGTCACGTTCACACTGGACGCGGGCGAGTAAGCGAAGAAATCCACGGAGTCTCTTGCCGGCCAGTTGGCTTTCGGGAATATAGTCCCAACTCGCACCGCCACCCTCTTCGCCGCGCGTCACGGTCACGTCATTCAGCACATAACTGTCGTAAGCACTTGAGGCAGGATGGCTCCATGCCGAGGTGGTGAACGAAGTCATCGACCCTGCGGTGGTCACACTCGCGCGGAGCTGCTTGTCCGCGAACGTCTTGAAGGAAATCTCTCCCCCACTACTCTGCGGCGGGTTGTTTTGATACAAATCGGTTGCGCAACTGCTGCTCAAAGTCACCAGCCCGAGCAGGCTAACACATCTTAAATTCTTTGTCATAAGATACTTTAATTTAATTAGAGTCTGTCCATAAATTACAAATATCAGACAGAGAATGTTTTAAGTGTCAAAAAAAACATTACCTTTGCGGTATGAAAATGCAATTATTCGAGCCGCTACGGCTGAAATTTGAGAATGCGAATTGGGCAAAGAACCCTGAACTAGGGCTGTTTGACACGATTTT
>BNTP01000165.1 GCA_025996695.1 Bacteroidia bacterium
CGTGTGAAATTGAGTCAATATACTGTAATTCAACCATTTTATCTGCCAGCATTCGCAAAGACCATTTGGCAAAACCTTTCGGTGGCTCACTACAGGCTATCGAAATTATTTTTGCCTCCATATCTCCATCTATCTTTTTTTCATAGATACGGCTACCTTTATCGCGTTCCAAAGCGGCAGCCATTCCCTTTTCTACCAACTTTTTCTTGATGCGATCGATGGTGCGCATATTGATTTTTAACACTTCACAAATGCGTTCATTGGTCATTTTTCCCAAACTAAACGCTCCTTCATCTACATTGAGCAAAACATAGGCTGCTCGGTAGGTTTGTGTACTGTGAGACCCCTTGCTCACGATTTTTTGAAGTTCCAAAACCTCTTCTTTTGTCAATTTTATCCGATACTTTACCATAACTCGTTTTTGGCGGCAAAGGTACAAAAAATATACGGCTTATCAAAATTAACTGAACACTACCTCCATTTCAATTGGTTATTTCTTCGTCAATATAAATATCCCGCTACCAAAACGGCAATTACAATTATTTTCAATCAATTCCTCTGTCAAAGTAATTTCAAAAAAGTTTCCGTTATCATCAACGTATGCGAAACCTTGCAGATTAAAATACTCCCCAAACAAATCCAATAAATATCGGATTGAAAAAATGCGATGGGCATTAAACTCAATTCTTTGTTCACCAATGGGAACGGAAATATAACACGTCCCACCCTGCTTTAACATTTTAACGAGGCTCGCTAATCCTTTTTTGTGCCCATTGATGTCCAATGTATCTCCATATCGTCCCAATCCAAAATGCTCAAGTACGCTTAGGCAAGAGATTGAATCACAGTAATTGTAAAAGGTTTTATCATCAATCATCAAATCTTTTTGTATGAAGATGATGTTTTTTACTTTCACATTGATTGGACGAATATCCATTACTTCAATTTCGCGATAACCGGCAACGTGTGCCACAAAGCCATCAATTCGAGAGCCTACATCTACATGCTTAACAGGCTGCTGTTTGAATATTTGCTGGGCCACATACAAATCATGGTGAAAATAATCACCGGAAGCAACACCACCATCTGCATACCTCTCATGCAAGCAGGGAAAATTGTTGGAAAAAGCAAAATCGTTACCTTCTTGTTTCAATTGCTTTTTTAAAACAGAAGAACACTTGAAATACCAAGGAAGTTGAGAAATGTTGCGCCAAATCCGCCTAACTGAGGCTCCCCCCGTTACAATACCAATCCACTGTGTCATAAAAAATTTATTTATGGGGACTTCTAAAAATACCAAATTTACAATTTGATTTTACAACAAAGCCGAAGTCCATTTAAACTCTGTCCAAAATCGGGGGCAAAGTTAGGCAAAAATTCTATGCAACCCAAACTTTTTTGCTGTTTTTGTGCGGAAATCTATCTATCTATCTATCTATCATATACTTACGTCTATTGTTTTATCGGTAAAAGTTGCAGCCTGACAATTTGTTCGTAGCGACATATATTGTATGTCAGATTGATTAGTCCAATAATCGAGGTGGCTCGTTTGATACCAATGGAACGAATGTAAAATGCGTGCATGTTTTGCTCTATGAAACCAAAAATGTGCTCGACTCGCACTCGCGTTTTCGATTTTACGTTGTTGCTCGCTTTTTGCTCATCTGTCAATGGGTGTCCTTTGTATCCTTTCTCATGTATCTGATTTTCAATGCTTTTGCTTGCTAACATATCGGCGATTGGCTTGCCGGAATAGGCACTGTCAGCATATAGAGGTTGCCCTTGGTCACGTTCTTCCAATAAATCCTCCGTTGCCTGCGAATCATGTACTGACGCATCTGTAACCTTGTATTTTTTTATCAACTTGCTCTTTGTATCGCCTTTGGCGTGGCCTTTGTAGCCATAATATGTTTCATCGTTTTTCGCCCTCCACCGAGCATCAATGTCCTTGTGACGCTTCTTATACAAGTTCTCATGCCACAATCCTGAGCCTTCGCCTGCTTTGATTTTTTGATTTTCCTCTCGCGTGTTGCGCTGACGGGGAACTTCCACAAAACTTGCATCGATCATCTGTCCTTCATTTACAAACAAGCCCAAGCCATCCAAGTAGTTTGAGAATTGCTCAAAAAGCGTTTCGACAACCCCTTTCTCGGTGAGATTTTCCCTAAAAAGCCACAACGTGCGCGCATCAGGAACCTTGTCGCCACTGGACAAACCAAGAAAATTTTTGAAACTTATCCTATCAACTATCTGATATTCAACCTGTTCATCGCTCAAATTGTAATAGCGTTGCAACAACATCACCTTAAACATCATAACCACATCGTAAGGCTTGGCGCCTGCACTGCTCTTTTTATCGTGATTCAGCATATTTTCCTCCAACTCAGGACGAAACATCTCAAAATCAATTACTTGTGATAAACGTTCCAATGGATTGCCTATCTTTGACAACTTCTCTGTCGCATTTTGGGCATCAAATAAGCACCTGTTTCCAAAACTTTTGTAGTCCATTGCTTGGGTTAGGGAACACGCGTAAATAACATATACATTTTAATAACTTAACTTGTTTATTATTATATGCTTACAAATTAAAACGTAAAGATTATTTACGCGCGTTCCCTTATTGTTTTTATGCCGCAAAGATACGCATATTTATTTATTTGACAATGGTTTAATTTTTAATAACGATACCTATGATTACAAAATATCCGGGTCGGAGTTAGAGTTACGGCAAACTAAGTATGGTAATGAGCAGTATGCCACATACAAAAAACAATAAATTTAAAATAACATTAGAAAATGAAAAAGATTAGTTTCAAATCATTATTGATATGCTGTCTGTGTTTCGCGGGCATATCGTGTTCAGGTCGTTCTGCGCAACAGCAGGAAGCAACAGAAATAGAAGAGTACAGCGGCTTGGACAATGCCGACCTCAGTTTAACTCCTGTAAAGCAGGATGGGAGGTGCGGTTACATTAACCTCAAAGGCGAGTATGCTATTAAGCCGCAGTTTGCAGACGCCGACTATTTCCGCGAGGGTTTGGCGTGGGTAAAATCGGCAGACGGCAAAGTGGGTTACATTGGTAAAGACGGCAACTATGTTATTGCCGCCGAGTATGCCCACGGTACGCCTTTTTCGGAAGGGCTGGCGTTTGTGATGTCCGCCGACGAAAGTGCGTCCGTGTGCATAGACACAAAAGGCAATGTCAAATTTACGCTCCAACAAGCAACAATAGTAAATCCATTTTACAAAGGATTTGCCTTTTTTGCAGATAAAGATAATTCTTCCGATTTTATCATTTTGGCGATACGGAATCGCACGCGCAATCTTGTTGCTCTATCGTTGAGCAAGTTCGTTTTCAACCCCGAATCAGAAAATTTTCTGATTATCGAGGGTCGTAAAACCGGATTTTGGCAATGGGTTTTGGTACAGTTGAAACTCGGCAACCGCTATCAGATTCTGGTCAATAAAGACCAAATCTCGTATTCGGAAGACAGCGCACGGGGCAACAGTTTGTTGCTTACGCCCCTGTCGAAAATCGCCTCTACAGGCGGCGGCTACAGCAAGCCTGTCGGTTTGTTGATTACTGCTGCCTTACTGGCTGTTTTTGGCTTAGGGCAGCTGTTCCACACATACACAGCCACTATGGGAATAATCAGTATTCTTGTGGCAGCGTTGCTTGTGGTGCTGTATCATTTCCGTAAATCATTTTTTATCAATGTGCAGCCGGTAAGCGGTGCCGTGTTTGGTTTCACGTTCAAGCGCAGCATTATTGAAAATGTAGAGGTTGATACCGAACTAATCAAGCGCGGCATAGCATTTCTCAACGAGAAAGTGATTGCGGCAAGCAAGTAAAAAAACGTAAACAGCGTTCTTTAATCAACAAAAACCTGTTAAGTCTTAAAGACTTAACAGGTTTTAATGCCAAAACTGGCGGGCATCAACACCCAAGTACAGAAATTGGAATCACATTCACACCGTCGTTTCGCTGATAGGGGAAGCCGCTGCTGGTGATTACATTCAGAGAGGATGGTTTTTTGACCTTGTCGAAGTCCAAAATGGTGTGTATTTTCAGCAACGATTTGGCTCCCTCTCCCCACCCCATTGACATCCTCTACCATCGTTGAAATAGGCGTTTGCGTTGATATATTTCGTGCAAATGACCGCATAAATCGCAACACTTTCGCAGCATCCCGCTTCACTCCGTCCACACGCGAAATATCGGTGTCGGCAGTCAGCCCCACATAATCGCGAGAAAATTGAATCGCCGCCTTCAAATTCTTACCTAAAAGACTGGGCCAACCTCCGAAAATCAACTGTTCGACAACCTCTCCGATAGAGTAACGTCGCTCATCCACCCCTTTCAAATCAGGTTCAACTTCACGGTTGAGTAAATCGCGGAGCGAAACTTGTCCATTTGAAAGCCCTAACTCGAAACGCGACATCGGTCTCATATTCAGTACCGAAAACCGCCCAACCCCTGAGTGAATTTTGGCATTAAGAGCAGGATTTGCTGAGCCGGTAAGGATGAATTGACCGGAATGCTGCCGATGATCCACTTCCCGACGAATATAGTTGAAAAGCTCAGGATAAATTTGCCATTCGTCAAGCAAACGAGGCGTTTTTCCACGAAGCAACAATGCAGGATCTGCCACCATCCAGCCTGCTACTCGCGTATCAATATCAACAAGCAACTCACTTTTTGCATGTTGTTGGGCAGCAAAAGTCTTTCCGCAACTCTTTGCTCCGCGTATTAAAAGTGCTCCTGAAAATCCTAAACGCGCCTCTATTTCTTCGTCAATTAATCTATTTATATATGCCATAAAATCAGATGTTTACAAATTCATTACGGGAATAATACCATTTTCATTACCGGAATAATACCGTTTTCATTACCGGAATAATACCAATTTTATTACCGAAATAATACCGATTTTATTACGGGAATAATACCAATTCCATTACGGGAATAATACCGCTTTCATTACCGGAATAATACCGTTTTCATTACCGGAATAATACCAATTCCATTACGGAAATAATACCATTTTCATTACCGGAATAATACCGTTTTCATTACCGGAATAATACCGTTTTCATTACGGGAATTAAGTAGGTCGGCGGCGTTACCGCCGCTTTCCCCTTTAAGAACTGTACGTGCGCCTTTCACCGCATACAGCTCAGGTGATTACAAAGTTTAATATCACTCTCATTAAACCGGAGCACCCCCAC
>BNTP01000166.1 GCA_025996695.1 Bacteroidia bacterium
CGACGGTGCCTGCTAAAACTACAGCGATAACTGTAAACACCGCCTCGCAAGCCATAGCGACAGAAGCACAGGTGTATAACTCAATAAGAACACAAACGGACGGGTTCCGCGATTCCGTTCGCAACCAGGACATGACGCTAGGCGCGACTAAGACGTTCAGCGGTACATTGCAGTCGTCAGGTAATATGACTGTTAGTGGCAATGCCACTTTCTCCGGGAATGCCACGTTCACCACTGCACCGTCGATACCTGCTAAAACATCAGCGGTAACGGCTATTAACTCAACCACCCAGCAAGCGCCAGCGACGGAAGCGCAGGTCTACGCGACCGTCGCAGACGTCCCCAATACCGCCATGCAAGCTTTCCGCGATTCTGTGTATGATAAAGCGCAGACGCTGAACGGCGTAAAAACGTTCGGTTCGTTGCCTCAATTGCCGGCGCAAACACAGAAATTTGTGCTTGCAGCTCCTAATGGGACTAGCGGCGTGCCAACCTTCCGTGCGTTGGTTGCATCTGATATACCTATCTTGAATCAGAACACGACGGGTAGTTCAGCCCTGGCAACGGCCTTGGGCACCGGCGCTGACCGCACGAAATTGGATGGCATCACCGCTGGCGCAACCGCGAATACACCATCCACGACGCTTCCGAAAGCTAATTCGGGAACAACCGGTACAGTTGGTGCAGAAGCAGACTATTCGCGAGGCGATCACGTGCATCCGACGCAGGTGCAAAACAGTATGACGGCGAGCGAGACGCTGGCTCCATCGGTGAATGCAGTCCAAACCGCTCTCACTGGAAAGATGAGCACCACAGCGACGCTGGGGCTATCGGGAGATGTGAACGCGTCCGGGACAGTTGGTGGGACGATTACCACTACGCTGGCAAACACGACTGTGTCCGCAGCCGCGTATGGCGAAACTGCCGCTCAGACACCCGGCTGGGGAGGTACGTTCTCTGTGCCGAGCTTTACGGTCGATGCGAAGGGTCGCTTGACGGCGGCGGGTTCGCATACTGTGACGATCCCGAACACCGTGGCGACGGCTGCTACGAACGGATTGATGCCAGCCCTTCATTTCCAGCTACTGAATGGCTCAAAAACTGCTAAAACGTTTTTTGCTGCGCCTAGTGCCAACTATGGGGCGCCATCCTTCCGTGCTATAGAGGCAGTCGATGTCCCGATTTTGAATCAGAACACAACCGGATCAGCTGGGAGTTTGGCAACTGCAGGGACGATATCTATCGTGACCACGCCTTCGCTTACCTCGGGGAGGGTGGTTCAACCCGCAGGAGGGGCACCAACATACACCAATGGTGGGGACGTGGAGATAAACCTATCCGTACCTAGTGCGTCAACTAATCTAGGCGGAGCTATCACGGCGTATCAGTACCGAGCTATGGCGGCGTGGGGAACTGAATCCGGGCCAAATAACGACGATCAATGCGCTCGGCGCTTCTCCAGCGATAGTAAACTTGTCGCGACAAATTCTCGAATGTGTGTATATATGATTGACCCGACCTTTGCGACCAAAATATCTCCCCTGAACCTAATGGAAATATGCCATTCACGCGGAATGCGAATACCCAATATGCCAGAAGCAATGTATTTCTTAAACAATTCACCGGACCATCCAACAACAAACGGCATGTCTATAATGACTTCTCAGTGGACTCACACGGGCGGTTGGGATAAACCTTCAATTTATTACGCGATGTACCATCCGAAGCCAGCCAATGCGTCGTATGATCGCTCCACTGATCAAGATCTTGGGTTGGCGTGGGCCGGTATGCATTCTGGGATCTGCGTTGGCTTCATATAAAGTATATATCATGATAGTGACCTCCCGCGAAAACCGCGATTGATGCGTGCGAGAAGGATCACACCTTCTAAAACAGACGCATCACGTCCATAACTGAATGGGGTTTCCCGAGAAAACCTATCAGGACGAAAAAGAATAAACCCTAACTATTGAAGAAGGGCACTGACTTGTCGGGAGTCAGTGCTTTTTTCGCGAAAAAGTGGCATAAACATTTGGATATTCCACTTTTTTGTTGTAATTTTGTGCCACCTAAAATAGGTTCTTTTGGAAAACAGGGCGAATATTGGTAATTTTGCACATGAGAAAGATCGTTAAATGGTTTTTACTTGAACGGAGGTATAGACAACAGCTGGCGGGTATCCAATACTCCGTATATGAAGTAAGGAAAAGATCATAACATAATAATTTAAGAGACGCACTGATTCGTTTTGAATTGCACCCTTTTTGTTTCTAAATCGTGGGGGGCATTTCATTAGGAGTCAGTGCTTTTTTTTGGTGCCGAAGACGCTCTTCCCTTGTGGCATCGTGTTAATCGGCGAGGTGCGTGCGTGTTGTGTGGGTTTTGCCGGTGCTCCAAAAAACTTGCAAATTCAAAAATAAGTTGTACCTTTGTCCTACAAAGCAGCAATTTATAAATGTTCAATTAACAATTATGTGATGCACACACATCCGGAAAATGATCCTCATTACAAGGGCTTAGCGGTCAATGCAGGCGTTGAGACTCAGCCGACTGTCAATCCTTATTTGCAAAATCGGGCGAAACGGTGCGATTTTACGGCAGCAGAATATGCCGAGCAAATTCTCAAGGGCAATATTACTGTGCTGAGTCAGGCGGTAACACTCATAGAAAGTCAGAAAACCGAACATCACGCATTGGCGCAGGAAGTGATTGAAAAATGCTTGCCTGATTCGGGTAAGTCGGTACGCATCGGCATCACAGGCGTTCCCGGTGCCGGAAAAAGTACGTCGATAGATGTTTTTGGCACGCACCTGATTAAAAACTGTGGGCGCAAGTTGGCTGTTTTGGCCATCGACCCCAGTAGCGAACGCTCCAAAGGCAGTATTTTGGGCGACAAGACACGCATGGAAGAGCTTTCACGCGAGCCGAACGCGTTTATTCGTCCTTCGCCCTCAGCCGGTTCGCTTGGGGGGGTGGCTCGTAAGACCCGCGAGACGATTATTTTGTGCGAAGCAGCCGGTTTTGATACCGTGTTTGTGGAAACCGTAGGCGTAGGACAGTCGGAAACCGCTGTGCACTCAATGGTCGATTTCTTCCTGCTCATCCAGTTGGCAGGCACGGGCGATGAACTGCAAGGCATCAAACGGGGCATCATGGAAATGGCGGACGGCATTATCGTCAACAAAGCCGACGGCAACAACATCGACAAAGCCAATTTGGCAGCCGCGCAGTATCGCAACGCGCTGCATCTTTTCCCGCTTCCGCCCTCGGGCTGGAGTCCCAAAGTGCTGACTTATTCGGGCTATTATAACATAGGCATCAAAGAAATTTGGGACATGGTGGAAGAATACGTCGCTTTCGTGCACGCAAACGGCTATTTTGAGGGACGCCGACATGCGCAAGCAAAGTATTGGATGTATGAAAGCATCAACGAGCAACTGAAAAACCACTTCTATCAATCGCCGAAAATCGAACAAGCCCTGAAAATCAAAGAGGAACAGGTGCTCCATTCAGAGCTAAGCTCCTTTGCAGCCGCGCAACAGATGCTGGATTTGTATTTCAAAAGTAATGGTTAACTTATTCGCACTCATATCACTAATTGCAGATGAGCGCATAATTCATAATTCATAATTCATAATTTTTAATTGCCATGTTGGATTCTAATGCTTCGGTGCTATTGATTTATACCGGCGGGACGATTGGAATGGTTGAGGACGTCAATGGGGCGTTGATCCCGCTTGATTTCACCGCTTTGAGAGAGTTTGTGCCCGAATTGAAACGATTCCAATTTTGGATTGATACCATTCAATTTGAAAAACCTGTTGATTCGTCGGATATGAATCCCGAGAAATGGTCGAAACTGGTGAGGATTATTCAGGAAAATTATGCCCGATACGATGGCTTTGTGATTCTGCACGGGACGGACACGATGGCGTATTCGGCTTCGGCACTGAGTTTTATGTTGGAAAATATTGATAAGCCTGTAATATTGACGGGTTCGCAGTTGCCGATTGGCAAAATTCGCACCGACGGCAGAGAAAATCTGTTGACGGCACTCGAGATGGCGGTCGACAAAGCCCCGGACGGCAAACCGATAGTGACCGAAGTCTGCATTTTCTTTCAAGACCTCCTGATGCGCGGCAATCGCACCACGAAAATCAATGCGGCTAACTTCAAGGCATTCAATTCGTTCAATTTTCCTGTGTTGGCAGAAGCCGGCACGAAAATTCGCTATCGTTATGATTTGATGCACCGTCCGCTGCCTCACAGCACGCCGAAATTTCATTATACCCTTGACCCTAAAGTTGCTATCGTGAAAATTTTTCCGGGCATGTCGGCAGATGTACTGAAAGCAAATTCTGCCATTCTGCACCTGAAAGCCATTGTGCTGGAAACCTACGGCGCAGGCGATGCACCCGGCGACCAATGGTTTTTAGACATTGTGGACGAATGGATTAAAAAAGGAATTGTCGTGCTCAACGTCAGCCAGTGCGCCAGCGGCTCCGTGAATATGGATCTCTACCAAGCGGGCAAAAGCCTGCAAGAAATCGGCGTATTATCCGGCTACGACATCACCACAGAAGCTGCGGTAGCCAAACTCATGTTTCTGTTTGGACTGGGACTCACCCGTCACGAAGTGAAAATTGCCCTGAAAATGTCGATTGTCGGCGAAATCACGGTTGATTAAACGGATTGCAATGTCAAATCGTCTTTGCCGTATTTATTGCTGCCCCGCTGATTGCGTTAAGCATGCAACTCTTCTTTTTAATGGTTATCGGAGATTGCACCTAATGTGAATTCCCTATGGGAATTTGTTGAAGAGGAGAGCATCCATATCAATAGAAAATGACACCCCACCCAAGCGTTATAGTCCGGAGGGCTTTCACCTTGTTTTTATGTGTTATATCCAATATTCATATTTCTATTTTTAACAAAGCGGAAAGCGAGGGATTCGAACCCCCGGTACAGTTGCCCGTACACCGCATTTCGAGTGCGGCCCGATCGACCACTCCGGCAGCTTTCCGTTTCTGTGTGGCGGCGTAAAGGTAGTTGTTTTTTTGCAATTATCCAAATAATTTTCAAGGCTCAAACTGCATTTTTTTGCGCAAAAACATATCGCCCAACAACAAAATCAATACGGAAAACCCGACTACCGCAATCATGGGAGAGATAGTAAACGTTATCTTAGGAAAGGAAAAATTGAAAACC
>BNTP01000167.1 GCA_025996695.1 Bacteroidia bacterium
CGTGTCGACGGTAGAAATAGTACCCAAGCAAGTCGCCTAATTCCGTTGCTGTGATGCGAGGATGGAACAAAGATTGTTGGGCAAGTCCACCGTGACAGATCCGGTCTTCGATGAATAACTCAGGAGGATAACCTTTAATTTCGTTGGCAGTGAATGGCAGGGCGGGACTGAAAAAACCGTTGATGCCGGATTTTTCGGGAATAGGAATTTGCCAGATGCGAAAAAATCCCAATATGTGGTCAATGCGGTAGGCATCGAAATAGTCAGCCATTTTGCGGAAACGATTTTTCCACCATTTGTAGCCATCAGCCGCCATTGCATCCCAGTTATAGGTCGGGAAACCCCAATTTTGTCCATCTGCCGCGAAGGCGTCGGGTGGAGCTCCGGCTTGAAAATTGAGGTTGAACAGCTGCGGGTCAGTCTGCACTTCCACGCTGTTGCGACTGACTCCGATGGGGATGTCGCCTTTCAATAGTATACCGTTGGCTTGTGCGTAATCTTTCGCTTCGCGCATTTGTTTGTCGGCATGGAATTGAATGAAATAATATAATCGCAGTCGCTTTGGCGTAACACGCTCAATGCCGGAATAATATATACGGTCACGTTCGTATGAAAACGTAGCATAAGGCACCAGCCAATTTTTATTTTTCTTAAAAAAAGCGGTAAATTCTTTCGATACGAATACTTTTTTCTCCTCTTGCGCAAACAATTCTCTGAAAAACATCCATTTCCAATAATCAACCCGTTCGTAATCCATAGAGGGCAAGGCATTAAGCTTTTGCTGCTGGATTTTGTAAAAAGAACGTCTTACAATGCTATTCAACCTGCCCATAGCGTCCAAATTCAGATACATTGGATGCAGGGCATAAATAGAAATGGTGTTGTAGGGGTAGGAATCTGCCCGCGTGTGGGTGTACGTGGTGTCGTTGATGGGCAGGGTTTGAATGGCAGTCATGCCGGTCAGCTTTGCCCAGTCAACAAATTGTTTCAGGTCGTTGAAATCGCCGATTCCGAAACTGTTTTTACTGCGCAGTGAAAAAACAGGAATCGCGATTCCCACGTCTTTCAAGCGGTGATTTTCGCCTTCTTCCCAACGAATACCATTCCCGCGCACAAAATATTTGTATTCGGTGATTTTACGAATATCGGCAATGTCAATTTCGACCTGCCATTCGGGATAATTGGTACAAGAGAGCGGCAGGGCACGATTAACGTCCCATTCACCTAATTCGGGCGCAGAGCCTGAAATGTAAATAGTTTCACCCGGTTGGGTATTGTAACACGTTCTAAAACAAATTGTCATCGCTAAAATCTCCAAGTTCGTCTTCGTTAAAACCTATTTCGTTATCAAAATCCAAGCCGTCGTCAAGCAAATCATCTGCTGTTGGGATTGGTGTAGCTGCTATTTTTGCAAAATCCAAGGTCTCTTCGGGTGAATATTGTTTGGGTGGCGCGCCTTCAGCTTTCGTCACTTGCGGCTTATTTTGATTTTTTCCCGGGATAATTTCTTTCAGTTCCATGAAAAAGCAGCGGTCGGTCAGTGGCTCAAACACGTAGAGAAGTTTTTGACGTTCTTCGTCCAATAATTCATTCAAACATGTGTGCTCCATGATATATGAGTCTTCTTCAAAATCAGAACCCATATCAATCAACGTGATTTCTGTCTGTTTTTCCCAATCATCGTTGCAGATAAAAAAGGATGTAATTTGGTCTTTTTCATACTTCACGGCATCTAAAATCGTTTCGTGCAACGCCAAAAACGTAGCATCCGAATCAATGATAATGTCGCGTCGAAAATTATCAACCTCGTCTGAAACTAAAATAAATTTGTAAACCATATTTTCAATTAAAAATTAAAAAATTACGTTTTTTTCAAGAGGCACGCAATCAATTCAATGCCACCTGAAATAATTTAATGCAAAGGTAAGTAATTTTTTTAGAATAATCGTAAACAAATCGTAATTTTTTAATTATTATTCCGCAATTTATTATTACCTTTGCGAAAAAATATGAAAACAGTAGCAATACAAGGCGTACAGGGGGCTTACCACGAGTTGGCGGCGCGAACATTTTTTGCAGACAGAGGCGAAAACGAAGTGGAAATTTTGCCGTGTATCCTGTTTAAGGATGTGATAGAAACTGTGAAGACCGATCCGAATAAGATTGGTATTATGGCGATTGAAAATACGATTGCCGGCAGTTTGTTGCAAAATCACGAACTGATTCGCAACAGTGATTTGGTGGTGTTTGGCGAACAAAAAATCCGCATCTCACATAGTTTTGCGGCACTTCCGGGCGAAACCTTAGAGAGTTTGACGGAGGTCAATTCGCACCCCATCGCGCTGATGCAATGCGGCGATTACCTCAACGCTCACCCTTGGATTAAAGTGGTGGAAAGCGAGGACACGGCTTTGAGTGCGCAGATAATTGCCGAAAAAAAATTGGCCGGTCATGCGGCGATTTGTAGCCGTTACGCCGCCGACTTGTATGGCTTGAAGGTTTTGGACGAAGGTATTGAAACGAACAAACGCAATTTTACTCGCTTTTTGTTGCTGGCCAATCGCTCGTTGGCGGAAAAAATGGTTGACGAAACGAAAATTAGCAAGTCGTCGATTGTCTTCACACTGCCCCACACGGAGGGTAGCCTGTCTAAGGTGCTAACTATTTTGTCGTTTTACGATGTCAATTTGACGAAAATTCAGTCGCTGCCTGTCATTGGTCGCGAATGGGAGTACCTGTTTTATGTTGATTTCACGTTCGACACGATTTTGAAATACCATCAGGGCTTGGATGCCATCCGCCCATTGACAAATGATTTGAAAATTTTAGGCGAATATATAGCTAATTAAAAATATGAAAACAAACATTGAAGAACGCTGGGGCACGCACCCCAATGATGTGAAAAAGTACGATACCACGCAGTTGCGGCACGAATTTTTGGTAGAGAAGCTGTTTCAAACTGATTCTGTGTTAATGACTTACACACACAACGACCGCCTGATTATTGGTGGAGCTTTGCCTGTGAAAGAAGCATTACAATTGGATACGGTCGATTTGATTCGCTCCAAATATTTTTGTGAACGACGTGAATTGGGCATTATCTGTATCGAAAATGAAGGTATTGTGAGCGTAGACGGCCAAGATTATCCGTTGGTTTATAAAGATGCGGTCTATGTGGGTCGCGGATCCAAAGAAGTGATTTTCAAAAGCAAAGATGCCAACAAGCCTGCTAAATTTTATTTTGCTTCTTCGCCGGCACATACGGCCTATCCGACGGCAAAAATCGACTCTACGATGCGTCGTGTGCGCGAATTAGGCGAAAAGAAAACGTCCAACGAACGTACTTTGAATCAGCTGATTTTGAGTGAAATTGTACCCTGCTGTCAGTTGCAAATGGGCTTGACGGAAATTCACGAAGGCAGCGTCTGGAACACGATGCCGCCGCACACTCACTCCCGTCGGATGGAGGCCTATTTTTATTTCAAAGTGCCTCAGGGACAGTCTGTTTGCCATTTCATGGGCGAACCGCAGGAAACACGCCATATTTTTATGGCTAACGAGCAGGCTGTGATTTCGCCGTCGTGGTCGATTCATTCGGCTGCCGGAACGAGCCATTACACCTTTATTTGGGCGATGTGTGGTGAAAATTTGGATTATGACGATATGGATACTTTTTCAGCAGATAAATTAAAATAAAAAACAAATGAAAAATATATTTTCTTTAGACGGAAAAGTCGCCCTCGTCACAGGAGGTGTTTACGGCATTGGATTTGGCATTGCTTCGGCTTTGGCTCAGGCAGGCGCGAAAGTGGCGTTCAATGCCACCGGTCAAGAATCTGTCAATAAAGGTTTGGCGGCATACAAAGCGGCAGGCATTGATGCCAAAGGCTATGTGTGTGACGTGACCAATGAAGATCAAGTGAATGCGCTCGTCAAACAAATCGAGGCAGAAGTGGGTGTGATCGACATTTTGGTCAACAATGCCGGTATCATCAAACGTATTCCAATGGTTGAAATGTCGGCGGCGGAATTTCGTCAAGTGGTAGATGTTGATTTGAATGCCCCGTTTATCGTGGCAAAAGCCGTGATTCCGGCGATGATTAAAAAAGGTGGTGCCAAAATCATTAATATTTGTTCGATGATGAGCGAGTTAGGTCGCGAAACCGTGTCCGCGTATGCCGCAGCCAAAGGCGGTTTGAAAATGCTCACACGTAACATTGCCTCCGAATATGGCGTGTATAATATTCAATGTAACGGCATCGGACCGGGCTACATTGCAACTCCGCAGACAGCGCCTTTACGTGAAAAACAAGCTGATGGCTCGCGCAATCCGTTTGACGCATTCATTATTTCTAAAACGCCTGCTGCCCGTTGGGGAGCGCCGGAAGATTTGGCAGGACCTGCGGTTTTTCTCGCCTCCAATGCGTCGGATTTTGTGAATGGACATATATTATATGTCGACGGCGGTATTTTGGCTTACATTGGCAAGCAGCCTTAAGATTTTTTATCGGCTTTTTCGTACGCCTCTACAATGCTCTGCACGAGTTTGTGGCGTACGATGTCTGTTTTGTCCAATTCGATTTGTGCGATGCCGGATACTTTTTTCAGCAAAGGAAGTGCGTGTTTCAAACCCGATTGCACGGATGAAGGCAAGTCAATTTGTGTCACATCGCCTGTGATAATCATTTTGGCATTCATTCCCAAGCGCGTCATAAACATTTTGATTTGCGGGATGTTCGTATTTTGTGCTTCGTCGAGAATAATGACTGCATCGTTCAGCGTGCGTCCACGCATAAAGGCGAGCGGCGCAATTTGAATGACTTTGTTTTCAAGATACTCCTTCAATTTGGCAGCAGGAATCATGTCTTCCAAAGCGTCATACAGCGGTTGCAAATACGGATCAATCTTTTCTTTCATGTCGCCCGGCAGAAAACCCAATTTTTCGCCGGCTTCTACGGCCGGCCGGCTTAAAATAATTTTCCGAACCTCTTTATTCTTTAATGCCCTGACTGCCAAAGCAATAGCTGTATATGTTTTTCCGGAACCTGCCGGACCGATGGCAAACACCAAATCGTTTTTGTCGTATGCTTCCACAATTTTTTGCTGGTTAGCAGTACGAGCGACAATCGGTTTGCCGTTCATCCCGAAAATGATCAAATTGTCTTGCTTGACAGGTTCTGCGCCCGAACGTCCCTTGACGA
>BNTP01000168.1 GCA_025996695.1 Bacteroidia bacterium
AAACATCCATTAAAACGCTTGATTCAGCTATTTTGTCTAATAAAGCAAGTGAAAAAGTGCCTAATGAAGTAACTAAGCAAGTGCCTAATGAAGTAACTAAGCAAGCGTCTAATGAAGTAACTAAGCATGTGCCTAATGAAGTAACTAAGCAAGCGCCTAATGAAGTAACTAAGCAAGCGCCTAATGAAGTAACTAAGCAAGTGCCTAATGAAGTAACTAAGCAAACGGAGGATGTGGGCCCATTTGCCGAACAAATATTGTTTTTTTTAGAAGAAATGCCCTTGTCAAAAAAAGAAATTTTGGATAAACTCAACATGAGCAATCAAACCAAAAATAAAGAGAGGCATATAGATCCTTTGATGAATTATGGTTGGGTTGCTTACACAATGCCTGATAATCCGAAAGATATGAATCAGAAATATCAATTGACAGAAGCTGGTAAGAATTTGTTGAGTCTGTTAATCAATAGAAAGTAAAGAAAATGAAATATAGTGTACTATATTTCATTTTCTTATATTTCCATTTTATCGCATATTGAATTTATTTTTTTACGCTACGGATGGACTGGCCGCTGTAACGGTAGTAGATGCCCACACCTGAACCGCTGGGGCTACAACCTAATTTGTAAGCGAACTTTGGATCATCATCCGCCGTATTACTCCAATACTCTCCCATCGTGTTGTCTTCGTAGAGTGCACCGTTATTGCCCTCCCTATAGCCGACCGCAGGTAAAAAAAGACTTTGATTTGTTCTCTTGTCAATAAATATTCTGCCGTATCTGGGATTTAACGGATTCCAAATAACTTGATCGGGCAAAACATTCACACAAATAGTCCATAAATTTATTACGTTATTTTCATCAAGCAATGTTTCCAGTTCTGCCTTCGTAGGAACACGCCAACCCTCAGGCGATGGGTCGTTAGATGATTCCCAAGTACTGCCGGTAGCGTTAGTGTTATCCCAATCACTACTAGCTTGGTCTGTTGCTGCCCAAGCCTTTTTGCGGTTCCATTGATACAATTTACCGGGGGCATCAGGGGTGGCAGCAAAGGTGCCGGATTCATCCACATTGCGCGTTGCCCACGTCACGCCATTTATTACTACTTCGGTGTCATTTGAGTTGTCCGGAACTGGTATGGGGTAAATAACAAGATTACACGTATCTGCTTTATTGCCTGCTGTGGCTGTAATAGTAACATACTCAAAAGTTGTTACATCTTCCTCCGACATGGTTACAGTTACTTTGCCATTGACAACTGTGGCTTTGCTTTCATCACTGCTCGTCCACCTCACCGTTTTGTCGCTCGCATCTTCGGGCAGCACGGTGGCAGTGAGCGTATAGTCCTGGCCTGCCTGAAGTCCAAGATCGGGAACATCTAACGCAATGCCAGTTACGGAGGTTGTGGCACTTTCATTGTCGCTACAAGCGCTGAACCCAGCCAGTGTTGCTGCTAAAATAAAAATAGGTAACTTTTTCATATTGAATGTTTTTATATCAAATTTCTTTTTTTACGCTACGGATGGAGATAGCCTGGACACGGCGGCCGAATGTGAACAAAACTATGCCGCTGGAGTCATACCTTAAGCGGCAAGCGTACGTATCATTTGTCGTATTACTCCAGTACTCTCCATCTTTGTTGGCGTCGTAGACGCTAGTAGCATACCTGTAGCCGACCGCAGGCAAAAAAAGATTTTGAGTTGTACTCTTGTCAATAAAAATTCTGCCGTTAAAAGTCCACACATTTATTACCTTCGTTTCATCAAGCAATGTTTCCAGTTCTGCCTTCGTAGGAACACGCCAACCCTCAGGTGATGGGTCGTTAGACGATTCCCAAGTACTGCCGGTAGCTTCAGTGTCATCCCAACCACTAACTTTGCCTGTTGCGTTCCAAGCCTTTTTGCGGTTCCATTGATACAATTTACCGGGGGCATCAGGGGTGGCAGCAAAGGTGCCGGGTTCATCCACATTGCGCGTTGCCCACGTCACGCCATTTATTACTACTTCGGTGTCATTTGAGTTGTCCGGAACTGGTATGGGGAAAATAACAAGGTTGCACGTATCTGCTTTATTGCCTGCTGTGGCTGTAATAGTCACATACTCAAAAGTTGTTACATCTTCCTCCGACATGGTTACAGTTACTTTGCCATTGACAACTGTGGCTTTGCTTTCATCACTGCTCGTCCACCTCACCGTTTTGTCGCTCGCATTGTCGGGCAGCACGGTGGCAGTGAGCGTATATTCCTGGCCTGCCTGAAGTCCAAGATCAGGAACATCTAACGCAATGCCGGTTACGGGAGTTGTATCACCCTCATTGTCGCTGCAAGCACTGAACCCTGCCAGTGTTGCTACTAAAAAAAAAATAGATAACTTTTTCATCTTAATTTTTATTTTTAAATTAAAAAACAGTAAAATATGGCGGCAAAGGTAGTGATTTTTTTTTGCTTACACAATGATATTCAAAAAAAATGTGTACCTTCGCACCATGTTTACATTGATAAAAAAATATTTATTGCGATTTTTTAGTTTCGCTTGCGCTGCTCTCTGCCTTTTGAGCGGGTGCACGGAGGAACATTACATCACGCCCGATGACGTGGCTAAACGCACGGAATATAAAATTGCGGTGGTGCTGCCGATGAGCAATGCTGCCCGTAAAGGCATTGTGAATTGGGCGATCGAAAATCTCAATGCCGCCCAAAGCGGTACAAAGGGCGTGCGAATTACTGCCGAATGGTACGATGAAGAAACTGAGAATATGGCAGCATTGGCACAGACTTTGAGTGCTCGTCAAGACCTTTGCGCGATTGTTGGACCGTTGTATTCTGCCCATGTGGCTCCATTTGCAGCCGCTTGCACCCGAGTGCAAAAGCCAATACTCACACCCACGGCTTCTTCCGAAGAATTGATACGCGCCTATTCCTCTTCAGGCTATTTATGGGCAATGGTCGAACCCGATATTTCGCAGTGTGAAGCCCTGCTCGCCCGTGCAATGGCACGGGGTGCAAAGTCGGTGGCTATCGTGGCAAAAGAAAACGACCTCTATGGACAAACATTTATCGACTGGATTCCCTTTCAGGCAATAGAATTAAATATTGACTACAAAGCAACAGTGGCTTACACGTCTGCCACCATCGTCGGCGATATAGCGGCAGCAGTAGCCTCCGGTGCACAGGCAGTGATTTGCGCACCTTCCGGCGCAAGCGATGCAGCGGCTATGATACTTGCCTCACGGGCTTACGAGGGGCAAACGCACTTCTTTTTTTCCGATGTAGCCTACGACAATCAAGTGTTGCAGTTGTTGCAGGAGCAAGGCAACAACGCCGAAGGCATCGAGGGCGTGGCGATGGGCAGCGACCCGATGGAGGGTTTTGACGTTGCCTACCAAAGTCGCAACAATACCTCGCCGCAACTCGGCTCCAGCCAACTCTACGATAATGTGATGCTGGTGGGATTGGCGGCGATAGAACATCACAACGCGGGCGGTAAAAAGAGTTTCAACAAAGCCATTCAAACCGTGGTGAGCGGTACACAGGCGGGTGGCAACTGGACAGTCAGCGGTATGCGCCGCAACATTGATGCTATCAATCGGGGTGAATACCCTG
Source organism: Bacteroidia bacterium (assembly GCA_025996695.1). Lineage (GTDB taxonomy): Bacteria > Bacteroidota > Bacteroidia > Bacteroidales > Azobacteroidaceae > Azobacteroides. The sequence goes on from BNTP01000168.1 coordinate 3,601, forward strand.
TTATTAAAGGCGCAAGCGGCGCACTTAAATTTGATGCCACCGCTTTCACCACCGTGCTGTCGTCGGTTTATTACCATTGGGAAGTCTATAACGGACGCTTTCTTTTGTTGGATTACAGTTCGTCCGACCCTTCGCGAAGGATAAGTTCCACCTTGTCGAGTTGGAACTGGAAGGCTACCAACGGACAAATTTTTGATGCCGTCGTTCGCACTTATCCGCCCCACAGAAACACGTATGCCCTGGTTGTCGCTGCATCAAGTGGCTGGAACAACTACCGCCATCAAGCGGATGCTTTCGCGATGTATCAATTGCTCAAAAAACAAGGTTTTGACGACAGCCACATCGTTTTGATAGCAGAAGACGATATTGCCTACAACAGTAGCAATCCCGAACAGGGTGTGGTACGCACTGCCGTCACGGGCGAAAATCTGTATTCTCCTACCGCCGTGGACTACAAGCCTTCACAACTTACGATTGCCGACATTGAGGCGATTTTGCAAGGAAATCAATCGGACAGATTGCCGGAAGTTATCGCATCCGACAGCCTCGACAACGTGCTGATTTATTGGGTCGGGCACGGACTTCCCACCGGTTTGGAATGGGGCAACAGCGATAGATTAACGCCCAACAACATCCGCACATTGATGGACGAACTTTCGCGCCAAAAGCATTTCCGCAAATTGTTGTTCCTGTTGGAAAGTTGCTATTCCGGCACGGTGGGCATTGCCTGCACAGGCGTTCCCGCCATGCTCACCATCACTGCCGCGAATGACAAAGAAACCTCCAAAGCGTTCAATTACAGCTCCGCCAATCAATCCTGGCTGTCCGACGCGTTCTCCTATTCATTAGTAGACGAACTTTCAGACACTCCTCAAACCACCTACAACAGCCTTTACAACACCGTTTATCGCGCCACAATAGGCTCTCACGTTTCGGTCTATAACTTTGGCCAATTCGACAACCTCAACACAGCAAGCATAAGAGAATTTTTAGAACCATGATATACTCAAAAATCTCTATCAAATGGTGCAGAAAATCCATTTGTCTGCACCAGGGACTAATTCAGAGGGCGTTGCGCGATGATGGGGGTCAAATGGTAATAGTATTGTTGCGGGCATTGCTAATTAAATATAGAAATTGTTCCGTTTCTATGATGCATGAGCAACAGCAAGGATAATTGGAGCATTTCTACGCTCTTTGAGTAACACTTCGATTTTCTTCTCATTCTCGCCAAAAAATGTCTGAATAAACTGTTATATCCCTCAACTGTAAATGTTTCCGCTTTCGTTTGAATATGCTTTTCTTTTGGAATAATATGCTCATATGGGCTCCAATAATCACTCGCTATGCGACCCATTTCATGGTGCTTTATCCTATCCCAAAACTTTTCTGCTGTTGTGTTGCTTCTGTCGCTTCTGTCGCTTCTGTCGCCAATAACGAAATTGATGAATCTTTTTCCATATCTCCTGACTTCGTCATTGCGACACCCAAAATTGATTTAACCCCATGAGAATCGGATATTTGAAGCGCGAAGTTTTTTTTCAGAGCCATTCGATTCTCGCGGGGGTAATATTTTTCCGTAGGAGGAGA
>BNTP01000169.1 GCA_025996695.1 Bacteroidia bacterium
CGACCCGGGCTATCGCTTTGTGAACTGGACGGACGACACAGGTGTAGTTTCCACAAATGTAACTTACGCTTCTACTATGCCAGCTGAAAATTTGAATTTGACGGCCAATTTTCAACATGTGTATGCGTTCAGCACAAGTGCGAATCCAAGTGCGGGCGGAACTATCACAGGAACAGCCAACGGCAATTTTGACGCAGGCACAAGCATTTCGGTGACGGCAAATGTTGCCTCAGGATACCGCTTTGATAATTGGACAGACAGCGACGGCGGATCCACGACAAATGTAACTTACACCAATTCAATGCCTGCTCATGATCTGACAGTAACCGCGAATTTCACCCAATTGGTGTCTTTCGTGAGGTCTGCGGCTACCGGAGGCACTATTGACGACGCTCTAAGTACTCCTAGCGGCGATGTGCCGGATGGAGACCTTATCACAGTTTTCGCCATTGCAAACACGGGCTACGAGTTTGTGAATTGGACAGACGGCGCCGGAGGTTCATCTACGGATAATCCGTATAACACGACCATGCCAACCGGCGGTTTGTCTTTGACGGCCAACTTCAATCAACTTTCCTATCCTTTCAATGTGGCGGCCGGAACAGGCGGTTCTATTGATGCAGGAAGTACGGCAGACGGCAGTTCTTTGGTTTATGGTGCAAGCATTACGGTGACGGCAACACCCAACACGGGTTACGCGTTTGTGAATTGGACAGACGGCAATGGAGGTACGTTTACGGCAAATCCGTATACCCCTACCATGCCTGCAGAGGCTCTATCATTGACGGCCAATTTCACTCCTAGTGTTGCACCTGTTTATACGTTCAGTAAATCTGCAAACACGGGTGGATATATTGCCGGAACAGCTAGCGGCAACATCGCGGTCGGCTCAACGGTTTCGGTTCAAGCGGCTCCACGTTCAGGATATATCTTTAAGAATTGGACTAACGGTAGCGGGACGGTAGTTTCGACAAATGACTCTTACACGGTTGTGCCGAGCGGCAATTTGGCTTTGACCGCGAATTTCACTCCGGTTTATGAGTTCACAAAATCCGTGGGCTTGGGAGGAGTTACAAATGCATCAACTCCGAATGGTCAGTATGTGGCCGGCACATCAATTACGGTGGCTGCCGTTCCAAGCACTAATTATATATTTTCTCGTTGGACTGCTACCGGAGCACCCGCCGGATTTAATGTAAATAATGCGGCTTCGCAAACATTCAATATGCCGACAAGTGCGGTGACTTTGAAAGCAAACTTTACACGGGTTTATGCCTTTAGTAACTCTGCGGGTGCAGGAGGATCTGTTTCAGGAACGGGCAACGGCAATTTGCAAGCCAACGCTTCTGTTTCTGTGACGGCAACGCCAAGTTCGGGATATGCCTTTAAGAATTGGACGGTTGTTGGCACTACACCTGCGGGATTTGATGTGAATGCTGCGACTCAAACATTTGCAATGCCGGAAAGTGCTTTGACTTTGAAAGCGAATTTCGTCAGAACTTATGCTTTCAGTACCACTGTCGGTACAGGTGGAACTGTGTACACCACAAGCGCGAATGCGTCTTTGGTGGCCGGCACGGTAATAACCGTAGCGGCAATTCCTAATGCCGGTTATGTCTTTACCAATTGGACGGTCACCGGGACTACGCCCGCAGGATTTGATGTGAACAAAGGGATAAATCAAACATTCACGATGCCTGACGGAGGTGTGACTTTGAAAGCGAACTTCAATAGTTTGTAAAAGCTACGGTTTTTCTACAACTCCCAAATTTTTTCTGCCGGCAATCTTAATGATTGCCGGCTGTGTAAAACGTACATGGCGCAAAAAAGCCGTTTCGCTCACCGCAGGTTGCGCATTGAGATAGGCCTCGTCAAAAAAGCCATCGTCAAGGAAAGGATTAATCGTGAAATAGCCTACACCGAACGAGGTCAAATTTTGAAAAAAATGCGTGCCTTGGCTGGGTTCGATACGGTAATTTTCCAAACCGGATTCCACGATAAGACGCGCATTGGATATTTGCGACCACTTGACAGGAATGCCCAAACTGGGATCTGAACTCCCCCAACGACCCGGAGCTATTAGCACGTAATTGCGCCCTTCATCTACTAATTGCCGGTTCAACGCCTCTATCTCCGGTACCATTTTTTCGTTGTTGGAGGAGTTAAAAGTCGCCGTTTTGACATACACTACATCGTAAATGTCGTTGTAAATGCCATGCCCGAGTGCTTTGTTGGACGACAAAAGTAGATTTTCCGCAGGGATGTTTGTCAAATCGTCTTCCATCAGCATTTTGTTGTCCACAATCGGACGAATTTGCAACAGGTAAAACACATTTTTACTGACGGCAAACTCGATTTCCACCGGACGTCCCATCTCTTTTTGTCCTAATGTCAAGACATAGCTCAAAATTTTCGCCAATGGGAACGACTCGTTTTGTAAAGCGTTGGCAAAAGTGATGACATACCGCTTGTAATCAGGGTAATACCCATCCATAAGTGTTTGATCATTAGCGTCATAAGTCGACGCCAACGGCTGGAGCGTGCCGTCTTTCTCGGCATCTTTGATAGACAAGGTCAAATAATTGTAGGCATCATCGGTCGACAAAACATCGGTCGACAAAGCTTTCAAATTCAGCGCGTAAAACTGTTTTTGCGTGTCTTTGAGTGCTAATTCGAGCGTGCTGGTCTGCAAAATTTTGTGCGGATGTTTAGGCGAAAAACGGAGCGTGACGCCGCCGTCGACAATGTATTTGCCCAATCCCAAAGCCACATTGACAATGCCCTCGCCGGGTTTTTCTTCATTTACGGGGTAAAAATTCAGCGAGCGAGCGACGCCGGAATAGTCGGGATAAAAACGGTCGTCATGGTAGGCTCCGACCACTTCCTGCAAAACAATTGCCATTTTTTCCTGGTCAATCAAATTTTGCGTAGCAGTCATATAAGCTTTACTGTCTTTGAAAAAGACCGACGCGTACACGCCCTTGATGGCATCGCCAATCCATCTTAACATCTCGTGAGGATTGTCCATTTGCGGCACCATATAGGTGCTGTATATCCCTGCAAATGGCTGATAATGAGCATCTTCCAACAAGCTTGACGAACGCACGGCAATGGGAGTCTTGACCACATCGAAAAACACGAGCAAATCGTCCACCAAGCGTTTGGGCAACACCGCATCCAAAAAATGATTCAAAATTTTCTGATCAGGCAAATCCTGCAACGCAATTTCATAGAGGTTGTTGTGCTCCATAAATTCATCGAAAATATCCGTCGTCAGCACCACCGTTTTCGGTAGTCGAATGATGGCTTCAGCGAATTTTTTTTCCCAATCAGACGTATGACGTTTAATCATCTGCCCCAAAAACGCCAGTCCACGCCCCTTGCCGCCCAACGAATCCTCGCCAATGCGTGCAAAATTGGAATATTCGTCGAATCGGTCTTTTTCAAACACCGCCACAACTCCCGCGTTTTTCATTTTGCGATAGCTGACAATCGCTTCAAAAATCACCTGACGCGCCTCTTTCATGTCTTTGTAATCCGACACGTCGATGTCTTTCAAAAAATCGGCAATCGGAAAAATCGCCCGTGAATAGAAAAAACGCGAAAAATGGTTGTTCGACAAATGGTAAATCAACGAATCTTCCGGAATATCAAAAATTTTAATCTGCAAATCCTTCAAATCGGTCACCCGCATCACTTCCTGTCTGGTCGTCGGATTGATAATGATAAAATCGCCAAAACCGAAATTATTGGACACTTCTTTGCGCAAATCCTGCGGAAAAGTTTTGGAAGTTTTCCACACAAAACTGCTTCCCAGCTCGTCAGCGTATGTTTTATTGCTTGCATCGGACGAATTAAACACGATGGGCACGAACCGGTCTTCGTTGCGCACTTTGCAGCCAAATTTGTAACCGGCGTATTCGTCTTTTTGCCCTTGCCGATTGAAACTCATGTCAGAAATAATTCCAAGCATGTTGTGCTTGTATTTGTCGTATAGCTGCTCGGCTTCTTCGTAGGTGCGTGCCAACAAGATTTTGGGACGTCCACGCATCCGCAACGTCTGCTGGTGGGCATTCAAGGCTTCTTTCGCAAATTCGCGCGACTGCCGCAAAACGAATTTATACAATAAGGGTAAAGCCGACGAAATAAATCGAACCGAATCTTCGACCAGCAAAATGGTCTGCACGCCCACAGAATCAACATCGTCGTCCACATTCATGCGGTCTTCCAGCAATTTAATCATCGCCAAAAGCAACTCGGCATTGCCCAGCCAACTAAATACATAGTCGATAGCGGACACATCTTCGGTTGCCAAACGGCGCGAAACCTCCTTGAAAAACGGCGTGAGCACGATAATCGGAATGTCGGCATACAGCGATTTGATATGATTGGCAGTCGCAAACGTGTCGGCATTATCCATATTCGGCATACAAATAACCAACTCGAAGTGGATATTTTCCAATGCCTTAATGGCTTCTTCCTCCGTCGCCACTTGCGTAAAACGAGGAGGATAGCGCAACCCCAGCGAAGTGTATTCGTTAAAAAGTTGTTCATCAATGCGGCCATCGTCCTCCAACATAAACGCATCGTAGCGCGTCGCAATCAGCAACACATTAAAAATTCGCTTGTTCATCAGTTGCGCGAAAGACGTGTCGCGCAACACTAAGCGTTTCATATCAATAATTCTTTCCATTTGCTTTTTATTGGGACAAATTTACAAAATATTTTTTACTTTTTGATAATTTATTGAAAAATTTTGCTGCAATCGTTTGAAAATTCAAAAAAAGCTGTACCTTTGCGGTATTATGTGCGACAAGCCGTCGTCGAAACAATTGTTCAGCAAGCGAGACTGAACCTATTATTCCGTTAATAGTAGCCTAAAGAGGCGTGCGACCGGAGTAATCCGGTGGTGCGAAGTCCTCTTGACAAAGTCCCTGTTAAAACAAGGAGGATGAACCGTGAGGGGATACAACTACTGCCAGCATCAGGCGGTTAAGGGGCAAGGCTTTCCGGTAAGAACAACGTATGTGAATCGCTGCACTATCGTGACAAAGAAAAGGCTAAAGGTGCTGACAAGCCTTGACCAAAAGGGTAAGCAGCCGGTTATTCCTCTATTGTTGGGGAATACACGGACAAAGCGCTGCCGGTAGAAAG
>BNTP01000170.1 GCA_025996695.1 Bacteroidia bacterium
TGCCGATAATAAGGTAGATGTAATTATTTATGCCGTTAAAAAATCACTCGACAGTTACAAATTTAATTTGTTGCAAAACAAGCAGTTATTCATTACCCAGCTCAAAACCAACAATATGGGTGTTCGCACCATTGATGAGGGCAGTCTGGACGAAAAATCGGGCATGAACTTTTCTGAATACGTGGCTATCCTTTCGGGCAACACAGATTTATTGGAAAAAGCCAAATTGGAAAAGAAGGTTACCGCTCTTGAAAGTGAACGTCAAGCTTTCAACAAAAACAAGGCAGGTTCGGTATTCAAATTAGAAAAAATTACACGTACCGTAGATGGTAATAATGAAACAATAGCTCGCATGGAGGGTGATTGGGATGATTTTACCGGCAGGGTACAGAAAAATACAGACGGCGAAACCAAAAATCCCATTCAACTGAAAGATGTGGAAGGTTCAGACCCGAAAATCATTGGTGCACGACTGCATGAATTGGCGAACAATTCTAACACCAATGGCGAATATTTTAAAATCGGCACATTGTATGGCTTCAACTTGTTGGTAAAAACGGAAAGCAGCGAAAAGGAAGGTCTTTTTATGAAAGAAAACCGCTTTTTCATTATAGGGGAGGGCGAGATTAAATACACGCACAACAACGGACAAATCGCTAACGATCCGGTATTGGCAGCAACGAGTTTCCTCAAAGCCCTCGAAAAAATACCTGCACAAATTGAAAAATACAAAACGGACACCGAAAAATTATCAAAAGACGTGCCCGTGCTCCAAGAAATCGTAAAAAGCACATGGCGCAAGGAAGATGAATTGAAAGAACGCAAATCGGAACTGTTGGCTTTGGAAAGAAAAATACTACTCTCTCTGACGCCAATTGACAAAAGCGAGGATAAACCCGATAAAAAACAAACGGAGAATCAAAAAGCAACTATAATTACTATCCCCAACCGTTTGCAGGAATACAAGGGTGTGATGGGCGACCACCTTGTGATAGCAAGTGCACCGAAATTTAATAACGAAAAGTAAATGAAAGGAGTAAAAATATGACTTATGAAGAATTAAAATACCGACAAAGTTGGACGTTGGAACAGAAAATAGACCACGCTGTAGGCGTTGTTTCTACTTTTTTGGCAAGGCTTAACAATCAAGCATACATTTCCTTTTCCGGTGGGAAAGACAGTACGGTAATGCTTGATATTATCAAGCGTTTCGTAGATAAAACCATTCCGGTGGTATTCTGCAATACAGGAAACGAGTTTCCGGAAATACTACAATTTGTTAGGCAAACCGAAAATGTAACGGTCATTCGCCCTGAAATACATATCAAGCAAATCATTGACAAGTATGGTTTTCCCTTAATCAGCAAGGAACAGAGCCAATATATCCGGCAGGCAAAGCATACGAACAGCGAAAAGTTACGAAATATCCGCTTGTATGGAAGTATTAACGGTATCGGCAAAATTGCGGAACGCTGGAAATTTTTAATTAACGCGCCTTTTGACGTAAGTGAAAAATGCTGTTATTTTCTGAAAAAGAAGCCGTTTGCAAAATTCCAAAAGCAGACAGGCTTGTTTCCCATTATCGGCACAATGGCGAGCGAAAGCCGCCTGCGTTTCCAAAAATGGCTGAAACACGGATGCAATTCCTTTGAAACAAACTTGATAGCAAGTTACCCTCTGTCAATATGGACGGAAGCCGATATTTGGGCATACATCCACAAATTTAACCTGCCATACAGTCCCATTTATAACATGGGTATAAAACGCACAGGCTGTGTGGTATGCGGCTTTGGGTGCCATATCAAAGGCGACCGGCGTTTCTTTTTCCTAAAAGAAACAAAGCCTAAAATCTACGAACATTTTATGCAAATGGAAAACAACGGAATATCATATAGGGATGCTTTACAGTTTTGTGGAATTGATTTTCCTGACAGTATAAATAAACAAATAAAATTGGATTGGAAATGAAAATCGGACTTATAGACGTGGACGGACACCGCTTTCCCAATTTGGCATTGATGAAATTGGCTAACTATCACAGGCAGCAGGGCGATACGGTTGAGTGGGTAAACTACTTGGAACATTACGACAAAGTGTATCAATCCAAAGTGTTTACGTTCACACCGGATATAAAAACTATTGTGCAAGCTGATGAAATCATTCAGGGCGGAACAGGCTACAAACTATACGATGACTTGTTGTGCGACGATACCGAGCCTGATTATTCCATTTATCCGCAATATTCTGCTGCATACGGCTTTTTAACACGTGGTTGTGTGAGAAATTGCAGTTGGTGTATTGTTCCCAAAAAAGAGGGTAATATTCGTGCTTACCGCGACATTGAAACGGTCTTACAAAACCGGAAAACAGCCATCCTGATGGACAATAACGTACTTGCTTCTACACATGGTTTACAGCAACTCGAAAAAATCGCCGACCTTAAATGCAAAGTGGACTTTAATCAAGGCTTGGACAGCCGTTTGGTTACAGACGAAATAGCCAAACTGCTTTCAAAAATCAAATGGATGCGCTTTATTCGCTTTGCCTGCGATACAACTTCGGCAGTATCGCCATTACTGTCCGCACTTGAAAAACTGAAAAAATATGGCATTAAAAATTACCGGATTTTTGTTTATTTACTCGTCAAGGACGTAACAGAAGCAAATGAGCGTTGCAAAATCTTGAAAAAATTGGGTGTGAATACCTTTGCCCAAACTTACCGTGATTATGATAACAACATTCTACCCACAGAAGAACAGAAACGTTTTGCGTGGTATGTTAATCAAAAAATGGTGTTTAAGGCTACCGAGTGGGAAGATTACAAAGGCTAATTATCAATGAACTGTTTAATAAAATAATTATGTTTTTACTTGTAAATACATAATTATTTCATACCTTTGCAGCAGAAAATTTAGAATATGGAATCATTTAAGTCGGACATACAAAAACAGATAGATACAATCCCTGAAGGTAAAATCTTTACTTTCAGTGACCTTGTGTTTCCAAGAACTAAATTTGCAAATGTGGCGGTTATTCTTTCCAATTTGGCGAAAACAAATAAATTGGCAAGGATAGAAAAAGGGGCTTATTACAAACCGAAACAATCTAATTTAGGGTTGGGAACTTTGCCGGTCTATCAAGACGAACAACTGAATTATCTGACAAATAAATTAAATGGCTATGTGACAGGAGGTTATATTTACAATAAAATGTCATTGACGGAACAAGTGCCTGCGATAATAACTATTGCCGTTCACTATCCGGTAAGAGCGTTTAAGTTCAAAAAACTATCCGTTGAGTGTGTAAAAGCATACGTGGATACTCCCAACGACAATGAAACCTTATTTTTAGTGCGAATTTTAGATGCCATCAAGGACATTAAACATATTCCGGGCACAAGTCCGCAATCGGCTTATGATAAGATTTTTAACTTGCATATATTGTCCCTGACATCTCCATCTCTCAAAAAATTAGTATCTTTGTCAACGCATTACCCACCAAGAGTAAGGAAAGTGCTTAGTGATATGCTGTATAAAAACAATAAAAATGATTTGGCAGACCGGCTTGTGGGCACAATTTGTCCGACTACCCATTTTAATTTGTCCTATCAAACCGCATAAATTACAATATGAATTTACATTTTGAAAATGAAATTTTTAGAGAATTGGTTGAACTGTCTGCTGACCATTTTGGCTATGAACAATCGCACGTTGAAAAAGACTATTGGGTGTGCAAAGTTTTGAAAGAGTTGGCTTTGTCCGATTTTGCCAGAAACGTCCATTTTAAAGGCGGAACCTCGCTTGCTAAGGCATACAATATCATAGACCGATTTTCAGAAGATCTTGACCTCTTTTGTTTATACGGGAAATCCGGCATCTTCCAAACAGGCTGAAAAAACATTGAATCGCACTGTTTCACATTTTGTCATTGAGAATAATAAGGAGATGTACAGAGAAGAATTGTCGAAAACGGGCGGCGATTTCAGGAAGTTGGCATTTTCTTACGATACCCATTACGAAAGTGTCGGTTTGAAAGAAAACCTTGAGGTAGAAATCAAATGTTGCACATTGGACGATAAATCAGCGATGTACTATCCGATGCAAGTACGTCAAATCAAACCGATTATAACCGAATATTTGGAAACAAATGAGGCAGGGGAGGCTGTTATTGAACGATTTGGATTAGAAGGCTTCGACATACAGACGATTGACCCGAAACGGACTTTGTGTGATAAAATTTCACGACTGACAAGACTTTCCTACAGCGATGATTATGAAATGTTTATTGCTAAACATATTCGTGATGTTTATGATATTTACCGTTTGTTGAGTCTGCCGGAATATCTTCAATTTATCAATTCAGATGAATTTGCAGATGCTTTGCAGCGAATAACCAACGAAGATGGTTTATTTCGCAACTCGCAATCCCATAACCCCATATCAAAAGCATTCATATTTTCAGAAACAGAGCAAACATTGAAACTCCCGGCTATCACACGGGCATATAATAATGAATTGAAACAGTTGATGTTTGATGCAAACCGGCTTCCACCATTGGACGAAATTATTCTGAAATTGGAATTGTTGCAAGAGCCGTTGCGTCAATTTGATAAGGAATATAGGCAGCAATAAAATTAAGGTGACTGAAAAAACCTCGCCAATCAACAGATTTAGCGAGGTTTTTAGCTATTCAGACTGCGTAAAACAAACTATTGCTCTATTACTTTCACTTCTAACCGCCTGTTTTTCTTCCGATTTTCCTTACTTGTATTCGGAAAAGCAGGTTCAGACTCTCCTCTGCTAAATGTACGTAGGCGATCGGAAGAAATCCCCTTTTTTACCAGATAGTCTTTGGCAAAATCTGCCCTTTGCTGCCCGACACGCATATTAACAGCCTCCGTACCTGTATCGCAAGTGTGTCCAATAATGTCCATGTTAATTTGCGGATTTGCCTGCAACAGTTCGAAATATTGGTCAAGCATTGGTTGTTGTTCCGAAGTAACCGAAACAAGCCTTAAATCGTAATTATTCACGATTTTCATAACCGCAATATCCTTCTGAATCTGTTCCACTAATGTTTTCTCGCAATTGCAA
>BNTP01000171.1 GCA_025996695.1 Bacteroidia bacterium
GAGTGAATTTGGCGAAGATTTGGATATTTCTTTTCACTCAAAAATTCGCAGTTGTGAAGCGTGCTATGCATCTGCAAGTCAGGCTGTTGCGTTGGAAAAAAAACATCAATCGCGCTTGCATCTTTTTCATCTGTCGACTGCCAAAGAGATGGATTTATTGGAGGCTAAACCGCTTGTCATTGGAGGATGTCATTCCCGCGAAGGCGGAAATCCCGTGATAAATAAGCGAATAACAGGTGAAGTCTGCGTGCATCACCTTTGGTTTACGGATGCGGATTATGCACGCTTAGGCAATCGCATCAAGTGGAATCCGGCGATTAAAACATTTGCCGACCGTGCTGCGCTCCGTCAGGCCTTGATTGACGGCAAAATTGACGTCGTTGCCACCGACCATGCCCCTCACACGTGGGAAGAAAAACAAGGTTCATGCCTCACAGCCGCTTCGGGCGGGCCAATGGTGCAGCACGCACTCACGGTGATGCTTGAGCTTTATCGGCAAGGGGTGTTCACGCGCGAACTTATCGTCGAAAAAATGTGTCACAATCCGGCACAACTCTTCAATTTGCAAGATCGCGGTTACATTCGCGAGGGCTATTACGCCGATTTGGTGCTGGTAGACCCCAATCAATCGTGGACAGTAAAAGGCGGTCATTCCGACGATGGCGGAAATATCCTGTACAAATGCGGCTGGTCGCCTCTCGAAGGTACCACTTTTTCTCATAAAGTGGTCAAAACATTTGTCAATGGTTCGCTGGTTTACGACAATGGGGCTTTTGATGAACGATCAAATTTGTCGTTAAGCGCTTCAACCGTAGTGGTTTGTGGCACGGTATTGGGCATGTCCATGAAAGACGTGATGCCACCGGATACGGCTGCCCGCGATTCGCTGTGAATATCGCCTTTGTGCGTCAATCCAGGCTCGCGAAAATGCACCTGATCGTCAATCACGCCAGGCAACAACAACAACCCTTCGGCGTCAATCACTTGGGGAGGAGGTGAAAGGTGGGAGGTGGAAGGTGGAAGGTGAAAGGTGAAAGGTGTAGGGTGAAAGGCACCTTGCTCCCGTTCGATTTTTGCAATACGTTCGCCCTCAATCCAAACAGACGCTTTGAAACTACTTCCCTCGTTGATGACTGTGGCGTCCTTGATGCAAATCATACCCTATTCCTTAATTTTTAATTTTTAATTCTTAATTCTTAATTCTTAATGGGTATTTGTGAAACAAGCTGTGCCATTTCAACTGAATAACGCCAAAAAAAGCTTCGCCAAAAATGCTGCCACTCATTTTGGAGGTGCCTTCCACGCGATTGATAAAGATGATGGGGACTTCCTTTAAGACAAATCCGCATTTATAAGCGGTGTATTTCATTTCAATTTGAAACGCGTAGCCTTTGAATTTGATTTTATCCAAGTCGATGGTTTCCAGCACTTCGCGTCGGTAGCAGACGAAGCCTGCGGTGGTGTCGTCAACGGCTAAACCTGAAATAAATTGCACATATTTGGATGCAAAATAGGAAAGCAGCACGCGTGAAATTGGCCAGTTGACCACATTAACGCCCGACACGTAGCGTGAACCAATGGCGACGTCTGCACCCTCGTCGGCACACGCTTTATAAAGCCGTGACAAATCGTCCGGATTGTGCGAAAAATCGGCATCCATCTCAAAAATGTATTCGTAAGAATGTGCCAATGCCCATTTGAACCCGGCGATATACGCCGTTCCCAAGCCGAGTTTACCGGCACGCTCCAGCAAATGCAAGCGATCAGAAAACTCTGTTTGCAAATTTTTGACGATTTGAGCCGTCCCATCCGGCGAATTATCATCAATAATCAGGATGTCAAACTGCTTGTGCAGCGACATAACTTTACGTACCATCTTTTCGATGTTCTCCATCTCGTTGTACGTGGGTATAATAACAATGCTATCTTTCATGCTGCAAAGTTAGCACTATTTTTTTATTATTCAAAAAATAGTGCTAACTTTGCAAAATGAAAGAAAGTGAAATGATCTTTGGCACACGTGCCGTTATAGAAGCCGTTCAAGCCGGCAAGGAAGTGGATAAAATTCTTATGCGCAGGGACTTGCAAAACGACTTGGCGCGCGAATTGTTTAATATTGTTCGGGAAACAAACATCCCGATTCAGCGCGTTCCGCAAGAAAAGTTGGATCGCCTGACGCGCAAAAATCATCAAGGGGTTATTGCCTTTATTTCGGCTGTAACCTATCAAAAATTGGAAGACATTATCCCTTTTTTGTTTGAAAACGGCAAAGACCCGTTCATCGTGCTGCTCGACGGCGTGACCGACGTCCGCAATTTCGGAGCCATCGCCCGAACCTGCGAATGTGCCGGCGTGGACGCGATTGTAATCCCCACACGCAACAGTGTATCCGTCAATGCCGACGCCATAAAAACCTCTGCCGGCGCATTGCTCACTTTGCCCGTCTGCAAAGTAGAAAGCATCACGGAAGCGGTTCATTTCCTGAAAAATAGTGGCGTAAAAGTCATTGCTGCAACTGAAAAAGCTTCTGCAAACTACACAGCAAGCGATTATACCGTTCCGGTCGCTCTTATTTTGGGCAGTGAAGATGTTGGCATCGCCACAGACAACCTGCGTATCTGCGACGAAATGGTGAAAATTCCTATCACAGGCACGATTGCCTCACTGAATGTGTCGGCTGCTGCCGCCGTTTTGACATACGAGGTCATACGACAACGCAAATAAAATCTAAAGGGCGCATTTATCGGCAGCGCTCCGCTTTCAAATATGCCGTTTTTTAATGACTATGAACAAAAACAGGACGATAAATGCTGACCAGGCAAGCATTTCATAAACGGAGATGAAAATGCCGTTGATGTTGTGATACGAATACGCATCCAAAGTGCGCGTGATGGCAACAAAACTGTCCAAACAGGCATTGAGCGGGATTTTCACGATGGAGAAATCGCCGCCCAAAGCCACCACGAGCAAGGTAGCGGGAATCAAGCTCAGCAGAATGGTTGACAAGGGCAGCAAGAGCAGATTAGTCGCTAAAAACAGCACCGGGAATTGATGAAAATAATAGACCGTGAGCGGCAAAACGCCCATTTGAGCCGAAACGGATACGCTAATCATGTCCCACAGATATTTAAGCAACGGGTTGCGCGACCGGTACAATTTGACAAGGGGAGGATTGATGAGCACGATTGAAATCACCGCCAGAAAACTCAACTGAAAACCCACGTCAAACAGATAAAACGGCTCGTAAAGCAGCATGAAAAAAGCAGCAATCGCGACGGTATTCAATGTCAATGAACGAAACGAAAACGCATCCCCAATAGCCCACAGGCTCATCATCAAGGCGGCGCGAAACACCGACGGCGAAAATCCGGTCATGAAAGCAAAACCCCAAATCAACGGCAACATCAACCCGTGTTTCAGAATTTTGGCTCGCCGTGCATTGCCCAAAAACGACAGCAAATAATACAACATCCCAAACAAAATGGTGAAATGTGTCCCGCTAATCGCCAAAATGTGTGCCGCCCCAATATTGGCAAACGACACTTTCAAATCGGCGTCCAAATCGCTCCGGTCGCCAAACATCATCGCGGCGGCAATGCCGTAGGCCGCATGATTGGGCACTATTTTCTGCAATCTTTCCAACAGCACCCGCCGCACCTTTAACGCCATAATAGGGAGTGTCTTTGCGCGCATGATATTCCGGTCGCCCTCCGATGCTAAAATCCATTGCCCCGACGGCACAAATCCGGTGGCTGCATATTCTCGCAAATAGGGTGGCGCAGCCTCCAATTTTGCATAAAACCACAGCCGATTGCCTGCAACAACCGTCTGTGAAAGAGAATCCAACGCCAAATAAAGCACCGCTTTCTTGCCAATCACTGTCTCGGGGCGCATACGTGGATGCGCCCCTACGGATGTGATTTCTACACGACACATTCGGCTTTTGGGCTTCAAAACAGGGTCTTCTGTCACAATCGCTTCATAAAGGTGTGTGGATGTCAATTCGTCGCTCCATTCCTGGTTGTGTTGCGACAGTTGCATCACAAACCCTCCACAGGCAAATAATCCTACGCCTAATCCCACGCCAAAAAGTCCTCGCCACCGCCAAGTTCGCTGAATGATGGGCACAAACGACACGCCTACAATGACTGTCGCGCCAACCGCCAGCGGAAGAAATCCTGCTGAGACATCTGTCCGATATTGCGTCACAATGCCACAGATAAAGAACATTAAAAGCCGAATAAAAGGAGCTTGCTGCAAAAATTTCATACTAAATTGACGATTTTGATGAATTTATTTGGAGAATTGAAATTAATCGCTTATCTTTGTAGTCTGAAAATAACTCATCTGACAGCAGAGGCTGATTTGGTATTCGGCGCGAGCTTTCGGGAGAGTTTTTGAAAACTCCTTTTTGACACGGAGGGCTTGTCACCCTTGCAACCTCATCAAGGAGTTTTTCTTTTTCTGTCTGCGTAAGTTTGTGGTCATAATGATGCTCAAGATCTTTATAGTCATGTTGCAAAATCTCACGTATTCCACCATTACGAGTTCCAGCAGATAGCAATATACATATTCCGGTATCTCCATTGGTATATTCCCCGCGTAAAGACTTGCCATATTCCAATGCATTTTTCTTGTACTGCTTCAGGTCGTCACTTGGCGTAATCTCTTTGCCGGTTATTTCAACAGACTTGCTATTGTGTAGCTTTTCGATGCGAGTTAAATAACACATACTGATATTTATTTGCAAAATCATTGCAAGCAAGGCACAAAGGTACGGATAATTTTTAATTAATCAACCACGCGCGACGATTTTAATTTATTTGGAGAAATGATATTAATTTTGTATCTTTACAAGCAGAAATTGGCATTGCTAATTAAAAATATATTCGTATCTTTGCAGAAAAAAAAGCTATGAAATGTCCAAAATGTTCGTGCGATAAACGAGTTAAATCTGGCACTATAAAAGGCAGACAGCGTTATAAATGCAAA
>BNTP01000172.1 GCA_025996695.1 Bacteroidia bacterium
CTCGGCATCCTGTTTGTTGGACTTATGGGCTTGCGTTGGGGCGGCGGACTGTGCGGGTTATTGTCTTTGTTGTTGATGTTTTTCACTCCGCGCTATTTTGGTCACAGCATGAACAATCTCAAAGATATTCCTTTTGCCGTCGGTTACATCATTTCGCTCTATTACACGGTCAGGCTCTTTGATTTTTACCCTCGATTTAGAAAACGCGATGTGATTGGCTTGGTTTTGGGCATCTTTTTGGCATTGGGCACTCGATCCGGAGGATTGTTGCTATATCCCATGCTATTCATGTATGCCGGATTATTTTATATCGGTCTGCACGGCAAACAATTCTACAAATTTAGAGCATACCGCAAAGATGTTGGTCGCATACTGGCGGTGTTTGCAATCATTTTTGTGCTGAGCTATGCTCTGTCCATTGCATTATGGCCATTCGCATTAGAAAATCCCCTTGTGAATGTGGTGGATTCGTTAAACAAATTTACCAATTTTAGCGTGGCTGTGCGCAGTTTATTTGGCGGCGAGGAAGTTATGTCGATGATGTTGCCGTGGAATTATGCCCCCACCTATTTATTGATAGGTATGCCTCTGGTGACTGTTTTAGGCTTATTAGGCTATCTGGTGTACATTTGTATTCAACGGAAAGAATTTTCACTGATTTCCTATTTCATGTTGTTTGCGACGATTTTCCCGGTGTGTTGGGTTATTTACAAACATTCTAACATTTTTGGAGGCATTCGCCATTTATTGTTTGTGCTTCCTCCTATGGTGTTGATTGCATCCCGTTTTTGGAGTTTAATGTTACAAAAACCGGCTTCCAAATATGTTAAATATGGCGTATTATCTGTTTTTCTGATATTATTCTCACGCCCCGTGGTGCACGCGATCAAGAATCACCCGCATGAATACGTCTATTTCAATGAATTAGTGGGAGGCAACAAAGGTGCTTACGGACGTTATGAGGCCGATTATTATTTCAATTCAGTGAAACAAAGCTGTGATTGGTTAAAGGGGAATGTGGATTTTTCCGATGGAAAAGAGATCGTTATTGTATCGCAAGTCCCACTAATTGTGTCATACTATTTTAGAGAATATCCCAATGTGAAGGCAATTTACAGCAAATATTATGAGAAATATGCTAAAAATTGGGATTATGCCGTTTTTGGGAATGTGCATGTTAGCCCGTTTCAACTATTGAATGGACTCTATCCTCCTGAGGGAACGATATATACGGCTGACGTTGATGGTCTTCCTGTGTCTATTGTCATCAAACGGCCTTCCAAATTAGATTGTGAAGGATTTGAAGCGGAGGGGAATAATGACTACGCAAAAGCTTTGGAAATTTTTACCGCATACGTGCAGACCTATCCGAATGTAGAAGAAATATGGCTGGAGATGTCTTTTGCGTCTTTCAAATTGAACGACAGGGAAAAACAGCTTCAATATGCGAACAAGGCATTGCAACTGTATCCTTTCTTTAGCACGGCATTGGTACTTTCGGCATCGGCCTATATTGATGATGGAGAGTATGACAAAGCATTGATAGATATAGGAAAAATCCAGAAAGAAGACCGTACCTCAAAATGGGGATTTTATCTTCGTGGACTGGTTTATTTCAAACAACGCAAATACAATGAGTCCATTGAGGTACTAAAAAACATTTTGGATGACGAACGAGCTTTATTGCTGTTAGCTAACATCTACCGGATAAATAAAATGTACGGCGATGCGATTCATTATTATGAGGCGGGACTTTCCGACAACCGAAACAACGTGGTTGCGCTCTCACAATTAGCGGATTGTTATTGCCGAATGGGAAATGCTGAAGAAGCATCCAAAATCATTATGGAGGTATGCGACATCGACTCCGATTACGTGGGCGTCTATGAAGTGTTAGCCCGCGTGGCCATTATGCTAAACAAGCCGGCTGAAGCAGAATTGATGTTGTCATTCTGCAAACAGATTGACTCCGATCCGGAATTGTTTGTATTGAGAGCGCAAGTTTACAACATGAAAGGGAACTTATCAATGGCCAAGCAAATGATTGACAAAGCATTGACATTAGATCCTACTTATTGGGAAGCTTTAGAATTGCAACAGCTATATGGCCAATGATTTTGCTTCAACCGGCAGTGATGGCAAGTGTTAAAATGCGCAGACGGATGTTTTTACTTTGGAGTAAGGCATGCGCACAAGCTTCGAGAGTGGCTCCGGTGGTCAATACGTCGTCGAACAGGATGACGCATTTGTTTTCAAACAGTTGCGTGTCGTGTAAATTAAAAATGCCTTGAGTGTTTTGCCAGCGTTCAAAACCACTTTTTTTCGTTTGGGTGGTGTTGGCTCTTTCGCGGTAGAGGTTGTGCGTGTCCAAAGGGATGTGAAGTTCGGTTGCGATGGCTTGTGCCACGACTTCTGCCTGATTAAAACCTCTTTTTTTGAATTTTTTGGGTGAAGAGGCACTGGAAGAATGTAATCTGCATCTGCCCAAAATTCACTATTTCGCCATTCTTGCGCCAGTTTAGCGCCTATCCAACGACCGAAAGCGACATTGCCGCGATATTTCAATTCGCCCACTAATTTTTGTCCTAATCCTTCCTTACTGTAATAGAGGTAAGACGCCGCTTGTTGTAACGGTATTTTTCCGGCAAAACGGTCACAAGCCAAATTATTGGCGGTATCGTGGCGATGATAATTCGTTTTCGGCAAATTGTGAAGACAATCCAAGCATATAAATTGCTCGTTGTCCATCAGGGCGCTACCGCAACCGATACAAAGAGGAGGATAAAAGAGGGATAGCAGATTTTTGAACAGGTTGGGGAAGTTCATTTGGTTCTTTATTAAAAAAGTGCCCGGGACGAGATTTGAACTCACACGCCGTAACCGGCACCACCCCCTCAAAGTGGCGTGTCTACCAATTTCACCACCCGGGCATTTTGTTTTATGTTGTAGGGGCAGAAATTTCTGCCCCTACGTTGTGACCGCGACAGGATTCTAACCTGTAACCGGCTGATCCGTAGTCAGCTACTCTATACAGTTGAGCTACGCGGCCATTTCTTTGCGTTTGCGTCGGCAAAGGTACGACTATTTTTTGGATTAGGCAAGTGTTTTGAATTTTTTTTTGATTTAATTTGGAAGTTTGCCAACTATTGCGTAATTTTGCGATATGAACGGGATAAAATAGCTTTTTCACAAATTATGGCACTACGGCAACAACAATCATTGAAAATGCAGCAAAAGCTGTCGCCCTTGCAGATTCAGCAAATCAAATTGCTGGAGTTGACAGCCCTTGAAATGCAGGATAGGATTGTGCAGGAGCTTGCCGATAATCCGGCTTTGGAAGAAGGGGTAGAGCTGTTTGGTGAATCGGAGGATGACTTTCATGAAGATTTACCATCCGCTGAAACCGAAAATAATGAAGAAGGCTCTTTAAGCGGTGATGTAATGTCGGACGATTTAACGTTGGGCGACTACCGGACGGAGGATGATGTGCCGGATTATGCGTTCAATTATGTTTCTTCAAGCGAATCGCGCACGGAAATTCCGTATTCGGAGGCAGAGTCTTTCAATGAATATCTGCTTCATCAGTTGCAGTTGAAAAAATTGTCGGAACGGGAAGCTAAAATTGCGGAATATCTGATTGGAAATTTGGAAGATGACGGCTATTTGCGCCGCGATTTGAACGACGTGTCAAACGATTTGCTGTTTCAATATGGTTTGGACGTGCCGTTTGCCGAGTTGAAAGAAGTGTTGGCTTTGGCGCAAACATTAGACCCGGCAGGCGTGGGTGCAACGGATTTGCAGCAATGTTTGCTTCTCCAACTTCAGCGCAAAGAGGCGACGTCTGACCGCCAAATCGCCATCGCAGTATTGGAAAAACAGTTTGAGGCGTTTGCCAAAAAGCAATATGACAAGATAACGCACGGATTGGGTATTTCGGATGCTGAACTCAAACGTGCCGTGAAGGAAATAGTGAGCCTCAACCCCAAGCCCGGCAGTGCGTGGGAGAGTGCTACCGAAACCAAAATGGCGCAAATCACGCCCGATTTCACGGTGGAAACAATCAATGGCAAACTGTTTTTAAGCATGGCGGAACACAGTATTCCCGAATTGCACATCAGTCACGATTTTGCAGCCATGCTGAATCAATACGCGAAAAACGACGACGCAGCCCTTTTTATCAAGCAAAAAACAGATGCCGCCCGCTGGTTTATTGATGCTGTTCGGCAGCGTCAAAACACGCTTCGCAATACGATGGAAGCAATTATGACGATTCAACAGGATTTTTTCTTGACCGGCGAAGACAGTGCATTGAAACCAATGATTTTGAAAGACGTGGCAGAAATTGCCGCGTGCGACATTTCCACTGTGTCGCGCGTGGTCAGCAGCAAATATGTTCAAACCAACTGGGGTGTGTATCTGCTCAAATATTTTTTTTCGGAAGGACTGACTAACGAGCTCGGCGAAGAGGTATCGACGCGGGAAATTAAAGCGATTTTGGAAGGATGCATCGAAGCGGAAGACAAGTCACAACCATTGTCAGACGAAGCTTTGACGAAGCTGTTGGCAGAAAAAGGCTACGAAGTAGCGCGACGCACGGTTGCCAAATACCGCGAAGGGCTTGGCATTCCGGTGGCACGATTGCGGAAAGAAATCTGAGCGAAGGGGGGGCTATCCGCTGGCGTATTCCATTATATTGTTAAATTGCCTAATTCCTGTTTAATATCTAAAATTCAAAATTTTTTTTGACAAGGGCATTTCTTCTAAAAAAAACAATATTTGCTCGGCAAATGGGCCCACATCCTCCGTTTGCTTAGTTACTTCATTAGACACTTCCTTAGTTACTTCATTAGACACTTGCTTAGTTACTATGATACTTTCTTTTTCCAGCGATAACGGATGTGCCGGCAAAGTTGTGAGGAAAAGGATGCTTTCCTCATCGGTATAAACGATAGGCTCCGGAGAACCATTATTTATCATT
>BNTP01000173.1 GCA_025996695.1 Bacteroidia bacterium
GCGATTCACTTACGTTGTTCTTACCGGAAAGCCTTGCCCCTTAACCGCCTGATGCTGGCAGTAGTTGTATCCCCTCACGGTTCATCCTCCTTGTTTTAACAGGGACTTTGTCAAGAGGGCTTCGCACCACCGGATTACTCCGGTCGCACGCCTCTTTAGGCTACTATTAACGGAATAATAGGTTCAGTCTCGCTTGCTGAACAATTGTTTCGACGACGGCTTGTCGCACATAATCAGGCAAAGGTACAAACTATTTTCATATAATCGCGATTTTAACATTTAGACATGACGAAAATTGATATAAAACCCTAATAATCCACATCAATATCCCAACTCCAATGAGGGTAATAAATATTGCCGCCACGCCATTCCAATTCACCACGCTGGAAATCGACATTGTCGCTGCGCGCAAATTGCTTGTTAGGATAGAGCGGTCGTGAAAAATCATTGTTCACTATCAAACGATAAGCGTCTATTCCGCCGGAATAGAAATACTTGACTTCATCGCCTGCTCCATAGTCTTTGATGCCGAAGGACTGATCTATCGGGATCCAACCGCTGCCTTCGATGTAATATTCGCCCCAATCGTGCAAATTCAGATTGTCGGGATGCATCATGAAGCCGCTTTGCCAACGCGTCGGAATGCCATTGTAACGCGCCAAAGTCATAAACAGCAACGTGACTTGCCCACAATCGCCGTGCCCGTTTTCCATCACATATTGCGGGATGTTATCCAATGTGGCATACTCGCGCGCACCTGCCCACGGATAGGTATTGCGGATATACGAGAACAGTTTTTTCACTTTCTGATAGGGATTCGTTTCATTGCCCACTACACGTGTAGACAAAGTTTTAATCGAATCTGTGAAAACAATATGCGGCGCACGCTCGGCAGTATAAGTTTTATACAATTTGCTACCGGTGTCGTAAGGTCTAATCTTTTTTGCTGCCAAATTAAACCATTCAGGTGTGGAACGGTAAGAAAACGAATAACTAAATGTCAATGGCTCATCCTTTTTGGCGGTTTTTTCCATATACAACGTCCGGTGGGCATATTTTCCCGGCGAAATAATGTAATTGTCATTGTTTACCGACAGTAATTTGACGGCCGATTGTCGGCGATGGTCTTCGCGCGGATAAGGCAACCAGCACCTCACAACTTCGCCATCGGGCACGGTATTTGCTTTTAATTTCACTTCATAATTCACGGTCATCGTCACAGGAGATGCTTGGGGCGTTCGGCTTTTCTGCGCTTCCGCCACGATAGCCGGCAAATGCGTCCGTAGCGTCTTATCTGTGCCGCTATCATCTTTCCGGGGTTTATTTACCGCATTCCTGCGAGCTGCCGCAGTGGCATCCAGCAAAAAGAGGTTAGCTGCCGCACGGTCGAAGTACTTTTTCTCGCCGTTGATGGTCATGGCCTCCAATTTCTTGTCGTTTTCCCATTGCAGCAATTGCGCATCCGTCACATCGGAGTAGTATTGGCTAATATATTTCAAAACATCGGCTTTGCTCTTGTGAAAATCGACTGCGATACGGTACGCTTTTTCTTCGGGCGTCAATGTGATGGAATTATCTTGTGAGGTCAAAAATTCTAACACGTTATGCATCAACTCGTTGCGCGACGAATCTTCCTGCACGGTTTCAAATGGGAAGCCCAGCACGCAAGTTTTGTAACTGCCGGAATAAGCTACGCCTGCGCTCAAGTTGTTTTCGCTGTAGCGGAATACCGTGTATGCATCTTCCGTTGCCGGCTCAAGTGCATCGGGCGATTCTACCGCGTACATCACCGAATTGAGCTGTTGATCGAATTGATAATTACCGTTTGCAAATTGCGCATAAGGCGACGGCGCATTTTTCACTTTTCCTGTGACGGCCGCGTGTCCTGTGCGCCAATAGTATTTCAACACGTCCTGTGCAAAGTTTTTATCGGATGCTTGCACCCATTCATTGTCCCACAAATCCGTTGCGACGAATGCACCACTCACAAAAATATTCCCGCCTTGTTGGCAATAAGCCTGAATTTTGTTTTGTAGCTCATCAGGGAATGTTTTGAAACGTGGCGGCATCGCTCCATCGCGTCCAATTTGCGTTTGCTTCTGTTTGCCGAGAATAAGGTCGGTTACCTTATAATCATTCATGTTCGTCGAACCAAGCATTACCGCTTCGGCAGAACTTGACACAAAAGAATAGCCTGCCTGAGCAATCGCTTTGCCGTGGATAGCGGGATAATCGAACGTGTTTCCGGCAATGAGCGTCGTTTCATAATTTCCGTTGCTCGCCCCGAAACCGGCAGCATCATCGTCCATCCAAGGCACCGAGCGTCGAAATTCGTGCTGACTGCCGATGTAATTGTATTGCACTTTATCGGGCACGCCATGGTCGAAATTATCCAAAAAACCACCCAAACTGTCTTTGCTCACAAAACTATCGGGCGCAGAAAGGCGATTAAAGCCGTTCACAACTAATACGGTGCCTTTTTCGTCGTTTTTACGATAGACTGACAATATCTCTGACGGAAAACTCACCCCACCGTCATTGGTAGCGGCAATCTTGAACCGATAGAGTTGGTCTTTCTGAATAGTCAAATTTATTTGCGTGTTTTGAACCAAAATACCATTGTCGAAATCGCCGTCATTCACGCTCGTATAAAGGATATAGCCTGTTGGCACAGCGGTTGATTCGAGGACATCGCCGGTCGCCTGCCATGCGAGTTGCACCTGCGTGTCGCCGGTAAATTTAGTGCTGAACGACCTCACCGGCAAAGGTTGCACAACATAATCATAACCGTATTGATGCGCAATGAATTTGAGAAAACCTTTGTAGATGGCACGGCTCACGGTAAACTGAAAATTAGGGTCAAGTCCATAGCGCATGTCGGCAAAATTCTGGTGCGAAAGCAATTCGAGGAGCATCGTAGGCACTTCCGGCAAACGGGCTTCGCTGTACGATTTGTTCCATATCTGCCGTCGTGTCCAGTTGGGTTCGTATTGCAGGCGAATATCTTCAACGATTTCGTCCGCGATGGTCTGCGTCAAGTCTCTCGACAAAATACGCGGTTTGCCATTGTCAAACAGTTCATTCTTGTAATGTGTCATGCAAATGCCTAACGTGCCGATAATCGAATCGTTGTAGGTGGTGCCGGCATCGGAATGGAAGGCAAACGCGGCATCCAAGGGGACATTCAAGCCCTTCATGTAATTCACCCACAAGCCACGACTTTGGTAATCATCCGTGTAATCGCGTTCGCCTTTTGACCAGCGATACACGCTGTCGGGCATTCCTGCCCATTGCAACCAATAGCGTGCTCCTTCGACGTAGCGCGGGCGACCGCTGGTTTCCATCGTTCCATCCTCCCCACGGGCAATATTTCCCATGCCGCCACCAATTTTCACGGCATCGGCAGTTACTATTTTGTTGGCATCCTTGCTTTCGTTCGACAGCACAATTTTTCCATGGGCATTGTTTCCTTTGTCAAAATCGAAATGTCCGAGGTAAATCCACGTACCGCCACCCATCGTTTGATTGATGCTGAAGCGGGTTTGTCCACCCGTGTGATAAACGGTATAGCAGGCATCTTTGGTGCTGTTAGGCAAACTTTTGTAAGACACATACACAGCATATTTCCCTTTTTCGGGTATTTCCGGCTGCCAAGTATAGGGAGTGATTGCGCCCTTCTTCACCGTTTTTGCTTGCAGGTAGTTTCCTTGTGTAAACGGATTTTCGTTGTCGTAATAAACCTGCTTCACGTGCGCAAATCCTGTTCCGTCGCCTTCCGACCAGCCGTCATGGTTGCGGTCGTTATCGACAATAATTTCATGGCGTTGCGTATCCCGTTCGCGAGGAAGAATCACATTGGCACCGGCATTTTCGAGCATCGGCACCAAGTAAGGCAACACATAACTTTGCGTATAAAGGTCTTCCACCGTCTGAAAAATACGCGCCCGTTGCCATTCCCAGCGGTCAAGTTTTTGCTCATAATACCAGCCATGACTTTGCCACAAGGCGAGATGACGGTTTTGCAAGCCTTGTTTAATAGTGTATGGCGTAGAGAGATTGCGTTTCAAAGGCACGTCCACTTTGTTGGTAAACCGCTCTTTGCGGAGCAGCGGAATATAATCCTCTATCTTGTATCCATCGGAATAAAGCTCTAATTTATGCTTCTTGAGGTCGTCCGGAAGAAACGTCCGAATATGGTTATAAAGATTGTCGGTCATCGCCCGATCGAAGCGCATATACGACAAATTTTCATTGGCAAACAGCTGCAGGATTTTCTTGTTAATCGCCACAGAATCAATCGTGATATTAGCCACAGCCGTGTGCTGCCTAACCGATTGAGTGAGATAAGTACCTATTTGGGTTTTTACGTCTTGATGGATGTTTTGCGCCGCAAGAGACGAAAGCATCCCCAAAAAGGTCAACAGAATGAATGTTCTTTTGCACATAATATTAGATAATTAGATTTAACTCGGCAAAGATACGATTTTTTTTGAACATTCGGCAAGATTGAAAATCAAACCAGGGCAACCGCATCAAATTTTAAGGATTTTTTTCAAATAGCCAATATCCAAGGCGGCCTTATACTGCCTTTTTTTCAAACTATGCCTGTCTTCGATGTCAGAGAGGATTTGCAAGGCAAATTTACGCACGGTAGATAAGTTTAGAGGAGCATATCCCGTTCTTGCCCGACACGCATCTTCCTTGAAAGTTACATCCAAATGCCAGTGCAAGTGATTCTCAATTCCCCAATGTCCTCTTGCTAAAGAATTGTAATACGAAGGGTTAGCTATCTTTTCGTCACTGATATAATAGCGCGTTTCTTGATGTAAATCGCCCTTTATTTCTCGACTTGCCTCTATTTTGACTAACGTAAAAACATCTTTCCATGCCGATAAATTTTCTTCCAACAGAAAATCTTTTGCCGGTA
>BNTP01000174.1 GCA_025996695.1 Bacteroidia bacterium
GGTTAGAGAAGGTTCAAGCCTGAAGTTGTAAAGATCGCCAATTGCACCGTGAGATGCCGGCGAATTAATCAAAATCCGTCCTGTATGGAGCTTTTTGCCGAAGAGTTCAATCCTATCCGTTCTGCTCTCATTTGTGTACAGCACAGAGGTATGACCCGCGCCGCCGAATTCAACCAGCGCATAGGCTTTATCCAGCGCATCATCAAAGTTTTTGGCTTTATACATAGCCAGCGTCGGGGATAATTTTTCGTGTGCAAAAGGCTCGTCAACGGTAATTTTATCCGCTTCTCCGATAAGAACCTTTGTTTTCTCCGGAACATCAATGCCCGCCATTTGCGCAATTTTATAGGCGCTTTGACCGACAATTGCAGCGTTCAGCTCGCCGTTTTTGAGAATTGTGCCGCCAACCTTTTCTTTTTCTTTTGCATTTAAAAGATATGCCCCGCGAAGTTCAAACTCTTTTTTAACAGCCTTATAAACCTCGTCAATAACCACAACAGCTTGTTCTGAGGCGCAAATTACACCGTTATCAAAGGTTTTAGAAAGCAGGATAGAGCTTACTGCCATTTTGATGTCAGCGGTTTCGTCAATTATAACGGGAGTGTTGCCAGCGCCTACACCCAAAGCCGGCGTGCCTGAAGTGTATGCTGCGCGTACCATGCCGGGACCGCCTGTAGCAAGAATGAGATCTACATGCCGGTGCGTCATCAGTTGATTGGTCAAAGCCAGCGAAGGAGCTTCTATCCAGCCGATAATGTTTTTAGGAGCGCCAGCTTGGACGGCTGCATCAAGTACGACCTTTGCTGCTTCAACGGTTGATTTTTTCGCACGGGGATGAGGGCTTATAATCAAAGCATTTCTTGTTTTAAGGCAAATAAGGGTTTTGAAAATCGCGGTTGAGGTCGGATTTGTGGTCGGGATAACTCCTGCAACCAAACCTATAGGCTCAGCCAGTTTTTTAATGCCGTTGACCTTATCTTCTTTAATTATGCCAGCGGTTTTTGTATCCTTATATTTATTGTAAATATATTCCGAGGCGAAATGGTTTTTGATTACCTTATCTTCAACAATGCCCATGCCGCTTTCTTCTTGTGCCATTTTGGCGAGCGGAATACGCGCATCGTTTGCTGCGCGGGCAGCGGCTTTGAAGATTTTGTTTACACGTTCTTGCGAATAGGTTGCGAACTCTGCTTGTGCAGCCTTTACTCGGACAATCAGCTCATCAAGTTTTTTTGCGTTTTCGAGCGCGAGTTTTTCTTTTCGCTCCGTAGTTAGTTCTTCAGACATTGTGCCATTCCATCCTTGTTTTCATTGTCATTCCTTTCTAGTGATATATGCGTAAATTATGCAAAGTAAAAGCAGAAATTTTCGAGATTTTTAAGCGAGAAGCGGACTAAATAATATAGCTGAATATATCTTGCAACGCAAGCTCCTTGAGAGAATGGTTTTTTGCATTTTTCTGTTTACTTTTTGCAATGCTTCAAGTTTACTGCCCGCTTTCGACGGAAAGAGTATTAAATACCGATATACATTATTATGGAAACAAGTTTTATTATTTTACTGGCTATAGGGTTGGCGATGGACTGTTTTGCTGTTTCAGTAACAGGAGGAGCTGCCAATAAGCCGGTTTTTTCTCAACGTTTGCTGATGGCGCTTGCATTTGGATTGTTTCAGGCTTTCATGCCTTTACTTGGTTTTCTGGCAGGGCAGGGATTTATCGAACAGATACAAAGCGTAGATCATTGGTTGGCTTTTAGCATTTTGCTTTTTATTGGCGGAAAGATGATATATGAAGGTATAAAATCGAAAAAAGAAGCTGATGGCGGCAGAGCAATAAAAAACTTTTTCAAATGGCATGCGTTATTATCTTTGGCAGTAGCGACAAGCATTGATGCTCTGGCTACAGGATTGATTTTTGTTCCGTATGAAAATCTAATCTGGCAGGCTGTATTAATTATAGGAACATGCAGTTTTTTATTTTCTCTGCTTGGATCTTATCTTGGGTCTTATTGCCGCGGGAAAATTAGTTTTCGTGCAGAGTTGTTCGGGGGGATTATTCTTATTGTTATAGGGGCTAAAATATTGCTGGATCATCTTGTTTTGACGTAAAGCAAAGATTCTTAATAAATTTAACGCGGAGATCCCTGCCCGAAGCCTAAAAGATTATCGCCGTTGTTATTTACCGTTTTTGAGCTTTAATCGCTCTAATTCAGCATCAAAATCAGCTGCTTCTTTTTGGTAATACGCCTTTTTTTGCTCGATAGTCATCTGCTTTGTTGCTGCGTAATCTTGGGCTTTCATTTCATGAATTTTATCTATAAAGTCTTTGGTATATGAATCCTTCTTCATCTTTAACCTCTCTGTTCGATAAGTATACTGATGGCTGGCTTTCAGCCAATTGACCAAGGCTGAATGGCTATTATAAAAAGAAATAAGAGTCTGTAACCACTCGAAGTAACTTAGAATTTTCTGTATATAGTTGTCAAGTAAAAAAATATCGGAAATATCTTACAGCTTGTTAAGCATTCTGCATAACCTCATTATAAATTTAATTGACAAATGCTTTTGTCTTATGTTAATACTGACAAACTATATGGGAAGTTATAAGGATCTGGTATTTGAGAAACCTTTAAACCTGCCCAAATTAAGCATTAAATTATATGAAAAATATTTTAGCTCTAATTCTTGTGGTGCTCGTGATTCCGTTTCAATGCGGGCGAGCTTGAGAATTAACTAAATCTTGGGCTTTAAAAAAAGCTCCCGCATTGAAGAGATTCAGTGCGGGAGCTTTTTTTTTACCCAAATACGCCTTGCGCATTGTTTGTTTAAATTATTGAGGACAACACTATGAAAAATAGTACCATGAAAGAACAGCCGCAATCTTTTCCCTGTTACAACCCGAATATAAACAACGAGGCTGTAGCGGAAAATCAAACTATAGATTTTTTCTTGTCAAAAAGGAATCAAACTAAAAATATGGAAAACCAGCTTGAACTTCCAAAAGAAGGTGTAACAGTCGGCGCCAAGGCTATTATTGAAACTCTTTTAGCTGCGGGTGTTAATAGAATCTTTGGCTATCCCGGAGGGACAGTCATACCGTTCTATGATGCTCTTTATGAGTATAAAGGCAAGATGACTCATATTTTGACAAGGCATGAGCAGGGCGCTGTCCATGCTGCTGAAGGTTTTGCCAGAGCGACCGGTAAGGTAGGTGTTTGCGTAGCGACATCCGGTCCGGGTGCTACAAACTTGGTTACCGGCATTGCTGATGCAATGATGGATTCAGTTCCTGTTGTCTGTATTACAGGTCAGGTTCCAAATCATCTTTTGGGCAGTGATGCTTTTCAGGAAACAGATTTTGTCAGCATTACAATTCCTATTACTAAATGGAATTGCAGAGTCAAAGACGCAAGACAATTACCAGAGATTATTGCTAAAGCAATTCATATTGCAACGACCGGCAGACCGGGGCCTGTTGTAATTGATGTTCCGAGAAATGTTCAAGTAGAAAGTTTTAACTGGGACGAAGTATCAGTAGAAGTACCATCATATAATCCGGTTAGAGATGCTTCTAACGATGACATACTGCAAGCTGCGGGTTTAATTAATGCTGCAAAACGTCCTCTGATTTTATGCGGGCATGGTGTTTTAATCTGCGATGCAGAAAAGGAGTTGATCGAACTAGCAGAAATGGCTTCTATTCCGGTGGCTGTCACGTTCATGGGAATTTCAGCTATTCCGACCGAACATCCGCTTTATGCAGGAATGATAGGAATGCACGGGAACTATGCTCCTAATTATTTAACCAATAAGAGCGATCTGATTATTGCAGTAGGAATGCGTTTTTCCGACAGAGTTACCGGCGATACGAAGCGGTATGCAAAAAATGCAAAAATCATTCATATTGAATTAGACTCGTCTGAAATTAATAAAAATGTTTCGCGTACTTTTGGCATTGTTTCTGATGCTAAAAGGGTGCTTAAAAGGTTGCTCCCTTTAGTAAAAAAACTAGATAGAGCCGCTTGGTTGGCTGAATTTAAAAGCCGTAAACAGCTGGAGGATGAAAAGATAATTAAGAAAGCGATAAAATCATCGGGCAGCTCTATTAGCATGAGCGAGGCAGTTTATGAAATTTCAAAGCAAGTTGACGGCGATGCAATAGTTGTGACTGATGTCGGACAGCAGCAAATGATGACGGCAAGATATTTTAGTTTCAAAGACCCTAAAACTTTTATATCTTCAGGCGGTTTGGGAACAATGGGCTTCGGATTGCCGGCAGCAATCGGGGCAAAGATGGCATGTCCTGAAAAGCGTGTCATTACGTTTTTAGGTGACGGCGGTTTTCAGATGACGATGCAGGAGCTTGGAACTATTTTGCAGGAAAATTTAGATGTAAAGATTGTGATTTTAAATAATGAATATCTTGGCATGGTAAGACAATGGCAGGAATTGTTCTTTAAAAAGCGATATTCTTTTGTCGGCATGAAGAACCCGGACTTTGTTGCTATAGCCAAGGCATATGGCATGAATGCGCAGAGGGTGGTCGGCAGGGGAGATCTGAAGGGGGCGGTATCTAAAATGCTGTCATCTGAAGGTGCTTATCTTTTAGAGATAGTAGTAGATAAGACACAAAATGTTTTTCCGATGATACCGGGAGGAGCAGCGATAGATGAGATGATATTACAAGATAATGAAGAGAAATAAAAGCAGGTGAGATTATGGAAGAAAACAGATATACATTTACGATTTTAACAGAAGATTCTCCCGGTGTAATGCACAGAATTGTTTCTGTCTTTACCAGAAGAAGTTACAATATAGAAAGCCTTACAGTTTCAGAGACTGAAAAGAAAGGGGTTTCCCGTTTTACGATAGTTTCAACTATTCCTTCTGATAAAGTTTTTCTCTT
>BNTP01000175.1 GCA_025996695.1 Bacteroidia bacterium
CAGGTTGTGAATTGCTTTCAAAATTTGTACCTTTGCGACCGTAAACAACAAGAAGAAAAGTGGTTGACGGCAGAGCAGGTTGTGAATTGCTTTCAAAATTTGTACCTTTGCGACCGTAAACAACAAGTACACAAAGACTATTGGGAAAACATCTGTTGTGAATTGCTTTCAAAATTTGTACCTTTGCGACCGTAAACAACATATTATTTTGCAGGTAGCAGCAAAAAAGGTTGTGAATTGCTTTCAAAATTTGTACCTTTGCGACCGTAAACAACAATTTGAATGTAATAAATTATGGTATTATGTTGTGAATTGCTTTCAAAATTTGTACCTTTGCGACCGTAAACAACAACCTGTTGAGTTAGTATTGAATCATCAGGTTGTGAATTGCTTTCAAAATTTGTACCTTTGCGACCGTAAACAACGAATGCGTGTTTATGTATTGAATTTCAGCGGTTGTGAATTGCTTTCAAAATTTGTACCTTTGCGACCGTAAACAACTTGACACTTCAACAAAATTTAGTGAAAATGGTTGTGAATTGCTTTCAAAATTTGTACCTTTGCGACCGTAAACAACTGCTCTTTATCAGCGACATGCCAACCACCAGTTGTGAATTGCTTTCAAAATTTGTACCTTTGCGACCGTAAACAACAAGATATTTTACAATTAGGGGAATGGGTAGGTTGTGAATTGCTTTCAAAATTTGTACCTTTGCGACCGTAAACAACAAGAATTTATTTCTTTTATCGAGTTCGCAGTTGTGAATTGCTTTCAAAATTTGTACCTTTGCGACCGTAAACAACAAAGTTTGAGCAAAGATTTTAAAATGCTCAGTTGTGAATTGCTTTCAAAATTTGTACCTTTGCGACCGTAAACAATCGGGAAATCAACGTCATGGTGTTGGTGGGGGTTGTGAATTGCTTTCAAAATTTGTACCTTTGCGACCGTAAACAACAAACATTGAACAGCAATACACCTATATGTTGTTGTGAATTGCTTTCAAAATTTGTACCTTTGCGACCGTAAACAACCCGCCATTTTCAACATGGCATCCAACGCGGGTTGTGAATTGCTTTCAAAATTTGTACCTTTGCGACCGTAAACAACATTATACAAATGAAAGTAAGTAGGGATTTAGTTGTGAATTGCTTTCAAAATTTGTACCTTTGCGACCGTAAACAACAACCCAATATATCACAGATAAACCATCTTGTTGTGAATTGCTTTCAAAATTTGTACCTTTGCGACCGTAAACAACGCAGCGCAATATAAAGGTCTTTTGATGCTTGTTGTGAATTGCTTTCAAAATTTGTACCTTTGCGACCGTAAACAACATTATACAAATGAAAGTAAGTAGGGATTTAGTTGTGAATTGCTTTCAAAATTTGTACCTTTGCGACCGTAAACAACAACCCAATATATCACAGATAAACCATCTTGTTGTGAATTGCTTTCAAAATTTGTACCTTTGCGACCGTAAACAACGCAGCGCAATATAAAGGTCTTTTGATGCTTGTTGTGAATTGCTTTCAAAATTTGTACCTTTGCGACCGTAAACAACGGTGAAACAAAATGAGCAACATAATAATAGGTTGTGAATTGCTTTCAAAATTTGTACCTTTGCGACCGTAAACAACCCCTCGCTGATAGTGCTCCCAACCGCTTGGGTTGTGAATTGCTTTCAAAATTTGTACCTTTGCGACCGTAAACAACACTTCCTTTGCTTTCAAGAACGATTTCAAAGTTGTGAATTGCTTTCAAAATTTGTACCTTTGCGACCGTAAACAACATAAATTTTTAGTTGTACCTTTGTGCTATTGTTGTGAATTGCTTTCAAAATTTGTACCTTTGCGACCGTAAACAACGTTGCCGAGAATTGGAATCCCGTTTACGTGGTTGTGAATTGCTTTCAAAATTTGTACCTTTGCGACCGTAAACAACTTAACGCTATCGCAGCACAATCGGTAACGGGTTGTGAATTGCTTTCAAAATTTGTACCTTTGCGACCGTAAACAACGAATTGGCGCGCACGGCTGCTAACCTCACTGTTGTGAATTGCTTTCAAAATTTGTACCTTTGCGACCGTAAACAACTGGCGTTGCGCAACGTGATGGCAACCTTGAGTTGTGAATTGCTTTCAAAATTTGTACCTTTGCGACCGTAAACAACAACGTGTTTATTTGCCCTTTTCAAAATCTGTTGTGAATTGCTTTCAAAATTTGTACCTTTGCGACCGTAAACAACATAATGTTCCACCTGCAGTTACTGCGGAAGGTTGTGAATTGCTTTCAAAATTTGTACCTTTGCGACCGTAAACAACGCGTAACATAACACAGGCACTGTGGATGCCGTTGTGAATTGCTTTCAAAATTTGTACCTTTGCGACCGTAAACAACCTGTGTGACCCACTCGAAGCCTATTTTGAAGTTGTGAATTGCTTTCAAAATTTGTACCTTTGCGACCGTAAACAACAGGTGGAACGAATACAGTTCCGCGTATTGGTTGTGAATTGCTTTCAAAATTTGTACCTTTGCGACCGTAAACAACAAGCCAAAGCGGAAGCCAAAGCAGCCGCCGTTGTGAATTGCTTTCAAAATTTGTACCTTTGCGACCGTAAACAACCAGAAAGGCGATGGTTTCAAAAGGGGATGGTTGTGAATTGCTTTCAAAATTTGTACCTTTGCGACCGTAAACAACATAGTTACAAAGTAAACACTTCGCGCGTGGTTGTGAATTGCTTTCAAAATTTGTACCTTTGCGACCGTAAACAACTTCCATTAAGTGAATTATTGTCTTTGAGAGGTTGTGAATTGCTTTCAAAATTTGTACCTTTGCGACCGTAAACAACTCATATTGTTTATTATTTCAACTTTTGAATGTTGTGAATTGCTTTCAAAATTTGTACCTTTGCGACCGTAAACAACACGAATTAAGCAAAGGCACAGCCACGAGCGGTTGTGAATTGCTTTCAAAATTTGTACCTTTGCGACCGTAAACAACAAATTTGAAAGATGAATATGAAAATCAATGTTGTGAATTGCTTTCAAAATTTGTACCTTTGCGACCGTAAACAACTCCGCGTCGAGGGAGGCATATATCCGGGGGGTTGTGAATTGCTTTCAAAATTTGTACCTTTGCGACCGTAAACAACTTGTTTCTTCAGCAGCCGTTTCTTCCTCTTGTTGTGAATTGCTTTCAAAATTTGTACCTTTGCGACCGTAAACAACTAACATTTGTCAAATTTACAAGAGGTTATGGTTGTGAATTGCTTTCAAAATTTGTACCTTTGCGACCGTAAACAACCGAATTGGAAAAATCGTCCAAGCAAAAAAGTTGTGAATTGCTTTCAAAATTTGTACCTTTGCGACCGTAAACAACATGCCGGTGGTTGTCATTCCGAAGTATTTAGTTGTGAATTGCTTTCAAAATTTGTACCTTTGCGACCGTAAACAACCTGGCGACACCTACGACATCGTTGGCAAGGGTTGTGAATTGCTTTCAAAATTTGTACCTTTGCGACCGTAAACAACCCAACGTTGTTGTTCCGCTCGTGAATGACCGTTGTGAATTGCTTTCAAAATTTGTACCTTTGCGACCGTAAACAACAATTAACGTATTCGGAAGATACGCTTTTTGGTTGTGAATTGCTTTCAAAATTTGTACCTTTGCGACCGTAAACAACAACAAGAAACATCAAAAAGCAAACAAATAAGTTGTGAATTGCTTTCAAAATTTGTACCTTTGCGACCGTAAACAACAAGCAAAAGATGAGGTATTGATTGCCTCTAGTTGTGAATTGCTTTCAAAATTTGTACCTTTGCGACCGTAAACAACAGATAGCTGTAGATATTGCGGATAACATTTGTTGTGAATTGCTTTCAAAATTTGTACCTTTGCGACCGTAAACAACCTACAATTGAACAATTAGCAGAGAAACTTGTTGTGAATTGCTTTCAAAATTTGTACCTTTGCGACCGTAAACAACTTGATCAGTACAAAAAAGCACTCTCTGAATGTTGTGAATTGCTTTCAAAATTTGTACCTTTGCGACCGTAAACAACCAATCTCTGTG
Source organism: Bacteroidia bacterium (assembly GCA_025996695.1). Classification (GTDB taxonomy): domain Bacteria; phylum Bacteroidota; class Bacteroidia; order Bacteroidales; family Azobacteroidaceae; genus Azobacteroides. The sequence continues at coordinate 4,074 of BNTP01000175.1, forward strand.
AATTTGTGTCATTGCCAAAGTTGTGAATTGCTTTCAAAATTTGTACCTTTGCGACCGTAAACAACTAAAAAATAAAGTACACAAGCTTCAATTGGTTGTGAATTGCTTTCAAAATTTGTACCTTTGCGACCGTAAACAACATAGATATTCCTGTTGTTTTTTGCCCTTAGTTGTGAATTGCTTTCAAAATTTGTACCTTTGCGACCGTAAACAACCGACAAATCAGACGAAAGCGATGAGTTGCGTTGTGAATTGCTTTCAAAATTTGTACCTTTGCGACCGTAAACAACACAACCGCCGGACGGGCGTTGGAGGACATGGTTGTGAATTGCTTTCAAAATTTGTACCTTTGCGACCGTAAACAACAAATGGGTTCATTCGTCGGAAGCTTTGCAAGTTGTGAATTGCTTTCAAAATTTGTACCTTTGCGACCGTAAACAACACTAAAAGAGATATTTAATATGATGAACGGTTGTGAATTGCTTTCAAAATTTGTACCTTTGCGACCGTAAACAACACAGAAAAGGTATTGGTTAAATGGTATGCCGTTGTGAATTGCTTTCAAAATTTGTACCTTTGCGACCGTAAACAACCTCGGCATCTTTTTTGCGCGGGTGCTCCAGGTTGTGAATTGCTTTCAAAATTTGTACCTTTGCGACCGTAAACAACAAGAAGAAAAGTGGTTGACGGCAGAGCAGGTTGTGAATTGCTTTCAAAATTTGTACCTTTGCGACCGTAAACAACAAG
>BNTP01000176.1 GCA_025996695.1 Bacteroidia bacterium
AACGTGACCGTATCAGGAAAAAATCTGCATCCAACGACATTAAATATAGACATTGAGGTGCTGAATCGCACGCTTCCTGCGCCGAAAGACTGGGAAGTTCATCTGGATTTGTGGCAAAATCCTTATTCCGTAGCCCGCTATTATCAGGTGCCTTTGTGGAGCACCGCACATTTCGATGCGATGCGTCCCCTCATGAAGTTGTTGGCGGATGCGGGACAGAAAGTGATTACAGCCACCATCATGCACAAGCCTTGGAATGGACAAACGGAGGATTATTTCGACAGTATGGTGGGCAAAATGAAAAAATTAGACGGCACGTGGTCTTATGATTACACGGTGTTCGACAAATGGGTGGAATTTATGCATAGCGTCGGGATTGATAAACAAATCAACTGCTATACGCTGATTCCGTGGGCACTGAATTTCGATTACATTGATCAGGCGACCAACCGGGTGTTATATGTGAAAGCAAAACCGGAAGATGCTTTATATAATGAATACTGGGGCAGTTTTCTCACTGATTTTGCCAAACACCTGCGCCAGAAGGGATGGTTCGAGAAAACCACTATCGCGATGGACGAACGCGGATTGGATGCAATGAAAGAAGCCATCAAATTGATACGAAAAATAGACCCCGAATTAAAAATTTCACTGGCAGGCAATTATCATCCCGAAATAGAAAAAGATCTGTACGATTATTGTATTGCCGTCGGACAACAATTCCCTGTGGCAGTGAAAGCCGAGCGTGACAAAGCCGGAAAAGTGAGCACGGTCTATAATTGTTGTACGGAACCGCGCCCAAACACCTTCACATTTTCCCCTCCGGCAGAGGCGACTTGGCTCGGCTGGTTTGCACAGGCAGGCAATTACGACGGCTATTTGCGCTGGTCTTACAACAGTTGGACAGCCAATCCCCTACAAGATTCCCGTTTCCGATCATGGGCTGCCGGCGATTGCTATATCGTTTATCCCGGAGTGCGCAGTAGCATCCGGATGGAACGCCTGATTGAAGGTATGCAAGACTACGAGAAAATCAATCTCTTGAAAAAAGAATTTACGAAAACGGGAAGTAAAGCGAAATCGGACAAGCTGGACAAACTGGTTTCGCAATTCACAATCGACGAACTGACGAAACAGGGCGCAAGCCCAATGGTGCACAACGCCCGAAAAGAGTTGAATAATTTATGACGCATAACTTATGCAAAATATCAAATAACCAAATATTTTGATGATTCTTACATTAATTGGTTTGTGCCGCTTATATTCATATTATTTTTTATGAATACCGGATATGATACCTAAAAAAATTAGTACCTTTGCAGGCGAAATAAAGTTAACAAGCAAGATGAACTTACTGAATTTTACAACGCCCTTTCCGGATGAGCAAAGTTGCAAACTCAAATGGAAAGAAATGCGGGACAAGGCAGGCGTAGTATGCCCTCATTGTGGTGGTACGGCACATTACTGGAAGTCGGACAAAGAATGTTATGAGTGCAAAAAGTGCAAATACCGCCAGAGCTTGCGCTGCAACACCATCATGCACATGTCCAAACTGCCTTTTCGCTATTGGTTTGTGGCATTTCGTTTGCTTACTTCCACCAAGAAAAGCTTTTCAGCCAAAGAGTTACAACGCCAATTGGGGCACAAAAACTATGATGCGATTTGGGCATTGTTGCACAAATTGCGTATGGCGATGGGCACACGCGATGCACGATACACTTTATCCGGCGTATTGGAACTTGATGAAGGCTTTTTTTCGACAGAAACGCAAGAAGAAGAGAAGCAACAGCCCCTGAAACGGGGTCGCGGTAGCCAAAAGAAAAGCAAAGTGTTGGTGATGGCAGAAAGGCGCAACGCCGCCCGCAAGTGATACGCAAGGAGGATATTGGTAAGGTACTACCGTGGGTACATATTGCCATTAGCAATGCTAAAAGAATGATACTCAATACATTTCACGATGTCAAGCCGGAGTATTTGCAAAGTTATTTGAACGAGTTTTGTTACACATTCAATCGGCGATATTTTCGCGAACGCCAGTTTGACCGCCTCTTAGTGGCGGGGGTGGCTTATAAAAATGAATTTAGGTATCATATCCGGTAATCATTTATTTTTTTTATGACTATCCGCAATCATACCACTTGGCTTTCCCTCCTTGTCCCGCAGGGGACAGCCCTTTATTAACCGTAGACTTCAGTGCCTGTTGCGCAACTAAAAAAAACAGCTTAAAAACAAAAAAAACTTTTGGTGTTTCAAAAGTTTTCTATTATCTTTGTGCCCAAGATGGAGCATCGACTTACTATAATTGAACAGGCTTGCGATTTGTTTTTGAAACATGGAATCAAAAGCATGACGATGTCCGATATTGCCAACCACATGGGCATATCGAAGCGGACGCTTTATGAACAATTTCAAGACAAAGAAGAGTTGCTGGAAGCGTGTTTGACGGCGCATAACCAGTTAGCTTGTGACGAAATCAGACGTATTGCGGAGAGTTCTGAAGACTTGATTACCATCATGATGCGGATGTATGCCCGGCAGTTGAACGACACGCACCAAGTCAGCAAAACGTTTGTTTACGATTTGAAAAAATATTATCGTCGCATCTATTTGCAGATGGAGCAGTCGCATGGCGAACGCTTGGACATCTTCATGCCTTTGTTTCAACGGGGCATTGACGAGGGGCTGATTCGCAACGACATCCATCTGGAAGTTTGTCTGTGGCTTATGAAAAGCCAGTTCAGGAGTTTGATGCTGGACGATTTTATGCCCACCGACCGCATTTCAGTCAGTGAATTTGCCCGCGTGATAATCCTCAATTTTGTGCGCGGCATTGCAACCATAAAAGGCTACAAATTGATTGACGAATCGGTAGAAAAGCTGAGAGGACAATAAGATTGCTTCGGCTTTGTCCGCGCCATGACGTTTATGTTAAACCTCAAACTGAAACATTGACATCTACACTGCTGCAAACCCCAAGACACAAGTCTATTGCCAAACTTTTTGACGAAAATTTTTGGAAATCTGTGTAGGGTGACGCATTGTCAAAGCCAGGAAAAAGCACTGACTCCCGGCAAGTCAGTGCTCTTCTTCAATAATTATGGTTTATTTTTTTTCGTCCTGATAGGTTTTCTCGGGAAACCCCATTCGCGTTTGGACATGATGTTTCACGAACAAGGCGATAGCCTTGATTGTAGGCATCATTTGCACGAGTATGCGCTAATTGCGGTAAATCCTACAAAGTCGCGGAGCAGTAATAACCGTAAGTCTCGTTGTTGCGATCGCGAATTTCATTATGCATACCTGTGCTCGTCCATTCTGCTATATGCACATAAAATTCGTTTAATGCGCTGTTGATTCCGCTATATAAGAAGGTTTGGGGTCGTATCAGGATGCCCCCGTCACCAGGGCCAAACACCGTCGGGCCAATCCACCGGCGTACATTTGGGGTGCCGAAGGCTGCTGATGGGGCAACTCGTAATGATAGGTTGAGTTCGTCTATTGTGGCTAATTTCAGGCCGCGTGCCGTGCAGGATTGAGCGGCAGTTTGTACATGGACCGCATTATCTACTGCTAACAAGCATAGGCGGTTCGCTACCACTTTCACATTAGGCCCGTAGCGTCTTTCGCAATCGGCATCAGTAGTTACCGTATTATATAGTATTGATCTCACGGCAGCGAAATGATTGGATGACATCGCCCCCGCGGCAGATGCGCTCGCTGGCTCCACAGTTACGTCGAAATTTAAATCTCCACCATTGGTGTATGTAAGGCCGATCGGAGTGATCCCGCCATTCAACGCCGTACCGGTTCCGCCTACCGTCATAACCCCTGTCGCCGCCAATCTCCCAGCTGACCCGGTCGTGTTCTGATTCAAAATCGGCACATCAGCTTTATCTAATTCACGGAAGCTTGGTGGCCCATTATTGTCTTTTGGCGCAGCGAAAAACGTATTCTTCGTTTTTGAGCTATGCAGCAGCTGGTAATCTGCCAGCCCCATCAACCCATCTTGACTAGCAGAAGTATACGTGTTCGGCATCTTCACGGTATACGAACCCGCAGTGGTCAAGCGACCCATAGCATCCACTGTGAAGTACGGCACAGAGAACGTACTTCCCCAGCCGGGTGTCTCAGCGGCAGATGGCCCATACGTGCCTGGTAACACTGATGTATTATTTAGCGTAGTGGTAATCGTCCCGCCAACTGTCCCGGACCCGTTCACATGTCCCGATAGCCCCAGCGTCGCTGTGGTGCTCATCTTTCCATTGAGAGCGGTTTGGACTGCATCCACCGATGGAGCCAGCGCAGTGCTCGCCGTCATACTGTTTTGCACCTGTGTCGGGTGCACGTGATCGCCTCGCGAATAGCCTGCTTCTGTACCAACTGTACCGGTTGTTCCCGAATTAGCTTTCGGACTCGTTGCGGATGGGGTATTCGCGGTTGCGCCAGCGGTGATGCCATCCAATTTCGTGCGGTCAGCGCCGGTGCCCAAGGCCGTTGCCAGGGCTGAACTACCCGTCGTGTTCTGATTCAAGGTAGGGACGTCTGCTGCAACCAACGCACGAAAAGTTGGAACTGCGGTACCTGAAGCTGCGTCCGGGCCGGCGTAGAATCTTCTCGCGGTTTGCGCCGGTAAAATAGGCAACGAACCGAACGTTTTTTCGCCGTTCAGCGTCTGCGCTGTAAGATACACAGAATCGCGGAAAGCTTGCATGGCGGTATTGGGGACGTCTGCGACGGTCGCGTAGACCTGCGC
>BNTP01000177.1 GCA_025996695.1 Bacteroidia bacterium
CATGGCCGTTGAAAATAATTTTTCTACCGGCTGTGCTGCTTTCTTTTTGCGTCCCATATTTTTGACTTTTATTTTGTCGGCGAAGGTAGTAATTTTTTTTCATAGCACCTCAAAAAAAGATTTAGCCGAATAAACAGCCCATTCTCATGCCTCATTTATTAACCTGAAATTTGGTGTTGCCATGAAGCAAGAAATCGACAATTTGCTTTGCAGCCGCCACACCGGCGTTATTGTTGGCTTCGGCAGTCTGGGCTCCCATCTTTTTTGGGGTTGAGAAATAGCGTTTTGCAAATTTTTCTTTTAATTCTGCGTCGTTGCCTGGCATGATGTCCGTCAGATATTTGAAATCCGGACGGGCCTCCATCACGCTCACCAATTCGGCTTCGTTGATGACTTCTTTGCGTGCAGTGTTGACTAAAACGGCACCTTTCGGCATTTTGTTGAGCAAAGCAGCATTGATCGAATTTTTCGTTTCAGCCGTTGCAGGGATGTGTAGGGAAATAAATTGACTGGTCGCATAAAGCTCTTCGGCAGAAGAAACTGCTTTCACGCCATCGTTTTCAATCACTTCTTTTGGGCAGAAAGCGTCGTAGGCGTAAATTTCCATGCCGAAACCTTTGGCGATGCGAGCCACAAGGCGTCCTACATTGCCGTAGGCATGTATACCCAATTTTTTGCCTATCAATTCGCTGCCTGAACTGCCATCATAAAAATTGCGCACGGCATAAACCATCAAGCCAAGTGCCAATTCTGCTACGGCATTGGAATTTTGTCCGGGAGTGTTCATCACCACCACGTTGTGAGCGGTTGCAGCGGCTAAATCCACATTGTCGTAACCCGCACCGGCGCGTACCACAATCTGCAATTTCTTTGCAGCATCCAACACTTCCGCATCAATGAGATCGCTACGGATGATAATGGCGTTGGCGTCTTTTACGGCATCCAGCAACTGCGATTTTTCCGTATATTTCTCTAACAGAGCCAGTTCCATTCCCGCTCCGTCAATCACCGTTTTAATGCCTTTCACCGCTTCCGACGCAAAAGGTTTGTCTGTTGCTATTAAAATTTTCATTATAGTTATAATTTTAGAATTGTTAAATAGTCATCGCAAAAGCGAAGCCCGAAGCAAACAGATGAACGATTCAAAAAAAGATTGCTTCTTGCTTCGCAGTTGCAGTGACGTTTGTTTAACACTTAATTATTGTGCGAAATTTACACCTTGCAATTTATTCCAGCCACCACGCGTGAAGTCAGGAATTTCAACCGGTGCAGAATTATTGTCCAACGAAATTTCGGTCAGCGGAATCAATGAACACCATTCTGCAAGGTCATACACATCCATATCCAATGGCAAACCATTTTGCAAGCAATACACTAAACGGTAATCCATGATGAAGTCCATACCGCCGTGACCGCCCACTTTTTTCGCTTTTTCTTCGATACCTTTAGCAATCGGGTGTTTGTATTTTTCCATCAACGATTGCTGAACATCTGCCGGCAAAAAGCGGTGAGCCGTCAAATTTTCGTGATTCCCGGCTACTTCGGGGTCAATGTCGCCGCCATCCAAAGCGATGCCTTCGACGGGATATTTATTCACAAAACCCTTTGTGCCGGTCAGTTGGTACATGCGGTTGTAAGGGCGAGGGGACGTTACATCATGTTCGATGAGGATAGACTTACCTTTTTCTGTGCCAATCAAGGTTGAGGTATGGTCGCCGTTACGAAATTTAGATGTGTTGTGACCATCCTGTTTTTCCTTGATAAATTCAGGATTACCGATAGCACGAGTATCCACAGACACCAAATAATTCAATTTGTCGCCCCGATGGATATTCATTGCCATACAAACCGGCCCTAAGCCATGCGTAGGATAAAGGTCGCCACGATGTGCTTCGTTGTATTTCATACGCCAATTGTCCCAATATTGATTCCAATAGGGTTGCAAACCGTGAATGTAAGCGCCTTCGCCGTGGATGACTTCGCCCAACAATCCTTGTTGCACCATATTGAGAGTGGTTAATTCAAAGAAGTCATAGATGCAATTTTCAAGTGGCATGCAATGTTTGCGCGTTTTTTCCGACATATTGATTAACGCCCAAATATCTTCCATTGTCAAAGCAGAAGGCACTTCAATGGCCACATGTTTGCCGTCTCTCATGGCTTGCAAACCAACCGGCACATGGTGCACCCAGTCTGTGGCCACATAAATCAAATCCACATCCGGCAGTGCGGTCACCTTGCGATATATGGCAGTGTCGCCGAAAAACTCACGTGCTTGTGGTTTTCCATATTTCACCAATTGCTGGTTTGCTTTTTTCACATTAGCTTCCACCACATCGCACACAGCAACTACTTCCACGCCATCAATTTGTGCCCAGCGCGGGATTGCACTTAGCCCACGCATCCCTAATCCCACGAATGCCACGCGCACGGTAGGGATGGGAGTGGCTGTCAATTGCAACACGTCCGTTTGTCCGGCAGGACGCGCGGGTGTTTTTGTCTTAATCACATTGCTTTTTGGAGCCGCAAAAGCCGTCATGCTGAACAAGGCGCAGCATATCGCCAAGATTAATTTATTTGCTTTCATGTTATTATAATTTATCTTTTATTTTTTTTACGGTGCAAAGTTAAGAAAAATTTTATAATGCAGCTACAAATCTTCAAAAATTAACATCTTTTTTCTATTGATATGCAAGTCCTAACGGACTATTTGCCCGCAGGACATTCATATCAATAGAAAAAAAGCATCGGCACACATCCGTTTTTCCCGTTTCGATGAGGTTTCGTCGGGAAATCCTTATCGGTTATGGACGTGACGTTCCTGTCAACAAGGCAGCGCCTTGCTTGTCAGTCAAAACGTCTTGGTGCGCGAACCTTCAGCACTTAATTTCACATATCCCGTACGCACCTCACAGAATTGTAGTCGACTGGGGTGGGTGCGCTGCCGATCATCAGCACCGGATTGGATGGACCGTAAAATTCGGCGATGTCCCAAAGCGGGTTAGCTGAATCAGCCCAGTAGCAAGCTGCATACCCCCAAGAGGACCACGGTGTAGCTAACCAAGCCACGTATGTGCCCGCGAGAGCATCGCCATCGTTCCATAACGCACGCAGCACGGCAGTGGACCCGGTCGTGCCGATTCCACCGGTCAAGTTGTTGAATTCAGCAGAAAACGCGGACCATTGGCTCGATGTCGGCACTGACCATTCCGCGCCTAATACTTTGCACGCGGCATCCGCCTGCGCCGACGTGTAATACCAACCGCGACCGGAATGTTCATCTACACCACCACCTGGATAGAAAATTTGAGATGCAGCGACACCTTCGGCAATATTTTGCGTTGTCCAGCAAAGATCAGTTAATCCTGCATTGCTATAATTTGCCGTCGTATAACCTTTAATCAGACTACCGCACTTGAAAGGTATTTTCGGCGCATCCACCACTGCACTCTCGTTAAACTCCCTCACCGTCGGAATAGAGAACACAATCTCTTCGCCGTCCAAGCCTAAGGTCAACAAGAATGTATATTGCCTGCCGGCTTCAAACACGATGCCTTGTGCTTTATTCGCCGGATCATGCAGACGGAAAACAACCTGACGCCTGTTCACCGTGTCGTTGGTGAGGTAATCCACTTCGGCAATGGTGGCATATAAATAGGAAGCATCCGCCGGAGTAGCGGCTATTTCGGCTACTGTGCCATATTCCGGCGTGCTGCCGGTGAAGGCTCCCAACACAGTTTCCTGTGGCAGCACCATCAAGCCGTTACTCGCGTTGGTAATCGCGGTATAATCGGTGCTGGAGGTGCCGGTGCCGTAAGGCACAAGCACATTGGTGCTTCCAAGATCCACTTTGTATGTAACCGAATCGTGTTGCGCTTTCCAAGCAACATCGTATGCTCCCGAAAGATGAGCAAAACTATTTGCGCCATTCGGTACTGAATCGAGCATGTTGAGTGTTCCTTTCGATTTCAATTTACTCAAAGCCAATTCTTTAATCACATACGTCTTGTTTTTGTTCTGATATTGAGCCTTGAACACAATCCGCGACAGGGCATGCTTGAAATTCAATTGCACGTTCGGGCTGCTTGGCTTATAAGTCAAGTCTACACTTTTAGTCACCATGAAATCCTCTTGTTGGTCAACCCCGTGATCCACATCGCCGACCCATCCGGGCACGGTGTATTCAATCTCGGGACCGGTGGCAGGAGGGGTCGCGACTGAGGGCGCCTGTTTCAGACCTGTCGTGACATTCACACTGGATGCGGGCGAGTAAGCAAAGAAATCCACGGAGTCTCTTGCCGGCCAGCTGGCTTTCGGAAAATAGTCCCAATTGTTGGCACCTGCACCATCCACTTCACCACGCGTCACGGTCACGCCGTTCAGCACGTAACCATCATAAGCGCTGCCTGCGGGATGGCTCCACGCCGAGGTGGTGAACGAAGTCATCGAACCTGCAGTGGTCACACTCGCTCGCAGCTGCTTGTCCGCGAACGTCTTGAAGGAAATTTCTCTCCCACTACTCTGCACCGGATTGGATTTAGGGGATTTCTAAAAATTAATTCATTGTCAATCAAATAATTATGCGTATCTTTGCAGTGTATAAACAACCTATAAAAATGTAGTAAGATGCAGTACAAAAGACGAGGACATATGGGATTATTTGACA
>BNTP01000178.1 GCA_025996695.1 Bacteroidia bacterium
TGTCGCAAAATAAATTCAACTGTTTAGAAAGGTTATTTTGAGCATTCCTCTAAATAAATTCGATATGCCGACATTCATTTTCACCGCAAGCCGCCTCGCGCCCGACAACCGGTTGCGCCCGGGCAGGATAGAAATTGACACCGCCAATGTAACCTACTGCAAAGGTTATGTTTTCGGCTGTAAAACAACCGCTATTGTTCGCAGCAGCATTGCAAGCGTATCAATCGGCACAGGGCTTTTCTTTGCCGACGTAGTGATTGAAAGTAGCGGCGGCGGACGGATAACGGCAAGCGGGTTTAAAAAGGCAGATGCACAGAGAATATTGGAAATATTGACTTGAAAAAGGATGAATAAGCAATGAATTTTGGAACAAATAAAACGGACTATTACGCTGATTATGATGTAAATACATTTTTCAGCATTGCAAATTTGCAGCAGCGAATCACAAAGTTGTTTGCCAATGCCGATTTGCTCAATGCCGCTGTGTTTTGGTTTACCAATATCGAACGCAGAAAGCATAATCTGAAACAGTTCCGGTTTCACGACAAGTTGAGGCAAACGGCGGTTTTACATTCCGAGCAAATGAAAATCCATAACTTTTTCGACCACAACAACGCTTTTGATGCAAGATACGCAACGCTTACAAACCGTATAGAATCTGTAAAAGACAACACTTTTAAGGGTTTTATGAGTTGGGGCGAAAATATTGCGTATCAGGGAAAAGAACCTTTTGAGTATTCATACCGCGAATTTGCAAAGACAGTGGTTGAGGGCTGGATGAACTCGCCCGGACACAGAGCAAATATTCTGAATCCCGATTTTGAATATTTAGGCTGTGGTTGTGCGAAATATGAACAGAAAGAGAATGGATATTCGATGCTGTGTTTCAAACTTACGCAGAATTTTGGCGGGAAGTTGATGGGCAGTTCGTTTACATTTGGTTTTGAGAAAGAAGAAATAACCCAAAGCACTTTAAATCCCCGTGTTTTGGATAATAAAATAATAAAAGTTAAACGCTCTGTTGAGGGATTGAGGGCAAAAATAAAAATAAATAATATGTTGTATACAGAAAGCTTAAGTAGAGCAAAACCGGGGTTGATGATAATTTGTCTCGACCAGTCCGGTTCGATGGCTGACAATTATGCCAGCGCAGGTGAAAGGAAAAGCAAGGCGGATTTTGCCGCACTTGCAGTGAACAAGGTAATAGCAGAAGTACTTGCTGCTTGCACAAAAGAGGAAGGAATAAGAGATTATTGCACCATTGCTCTTGTCGGCTATGGAGCAAACTCTGAATTCTGGTTAAAAACACCTTCCGAATTAGCCCTCGTTACAGAAACCCAAACCTTGAAAAAAAAGGAACCGGATGGTGCCGGAGGAACGGTAGAAGTAGATACAATAATGAGGGTTTTTGTAAATCCTGTTGCAAACGGCGGTACGCCTATGGCAGAAGCATTTGAAGAAGCAAAAAAAGGTGCAGAACAATTTATCGAAAGCCATCCTGACAGTTTTCCGCCGATAGTAATAAACATTACAGATGGCGAGCCTAACAGTGAGCCTGCTGCTCGCAGCAAAGCACAGGAACTTATGCAATTAAAAACGACGGACGGAAATCTGATATTGATGAATGCCCATATTTCCAATGCTTCGGCAGGGAAAATAGAATTGCCCAATAACAAAAACGGTATTCAGGGGAACAAGTATGCGGAATTTCTGTATGATATTTCGTCGGAATTGCCTGACATTTTAGTTCAGACAGCACAAGGCGCAGGTTTCAATGCGCAGAATGGCTCTAAAGGGTTTATTTTTAATGCAGATGCAGAAGCGTTGGTAAAATTTCTTGATTTTGGAACAAAAACAGCGCGTTAACATTAGTTTGAGTTACCTTCATTTTTTGAAGGTAACTCATTTATATAGTCATAAATATTCACTAGTATGAAAAAGAAAATAGAAGTTCTTCGTGCTGATAAAACAGCAAAAGAAGGCGAAGATATAAAAGGCTGTCAAGACGCTTTCAAAACAAAAAACAACAGTCAATTTGCTATTGCGGATGGTGCAAGTACATCTTTCTTCCCGAAGGTTTGGGCAGATATGCTTGTGGAAAATTTTTGTGAACATCCGAATTTAACAGAAAAGAATTGGATAGAATGGTTGCAGCCGCTTCAAGCGGAGTGGTTACAATCTGTCACAGAGAGAGTACAGAAAGCAAAAAACGAACAAAATCCGTGTTGGATAGAATATCAAAACGGATTAAATCTACAAAAAGCAGGTGCATCTACTTTTGTAGGATTGCAGATAAAAGACCATTCTGCTGAAATCGCAATAATTGGAGACAGTTGTTTATTTATCTGGCACGACAATAAATTTGTGGAAAGTTTAATTTATAAAAATTCGTCAGAATTTGCAAAAGACCCAAGTGCATTTGCAAGTTTGGCAAGAAACAACACTAATGTTAAACCTGTATTTATTGATAAAAGTTTTGAAGAAGCGCAGGAAATAATATATGTTCTTGCCACAGATGCTTTATCAAAATGGATTTTGGACAACATTGAGGCAAATAAAGACGTACTTTCTGATTTGCTCAACATTGACTTTGAACAATTAATATCTGATGCGAGAAAATCTACAGAAATAAAATTAAAAAACGACGATGTCGCTTTGATTATTGTAAAACTATCGAATCTAAAAACAAAAATCAAAAAAAATTATGCGTGTTTGTCGAAGTTATTTAAGCAAAAAAACACAGTAAAGAAATGAAATATCCCACTCGTCAAGAATATGAGACTCCTGTTAAAAACCTATCCATATTGGTTTTTGATAATGTTTTGAAAAATGGTATTGCTATTAAGAGAAATGCCATAGACCTGTGGAAAGATTCCGGTGGTTGTGCCATCGTGTTTAAGATACAAGTAACCAACAATTTTTATGCTCTTCGATGCTGGCACAGAGATTTGGGGAATTTAAAAAATCGATATAATAAAATTGATAATTATTTAAAAAACAAACAACTATCATATTTTGCTGATTTTTCTTATACGGAACAGGGCATTCAGGTTAATGGACAAAAATATCCAATCGTAAGAATGAAATGGATTGCTGGATGTGATTTGAAAAAAATTGTCGAACAGAACAAAACTAATCGAACAAAATTATATGATGTCGCCGATAAATTTTTACAAATGGTTAAAACATTGCATCAAAATAACATTTCTCACGGCGATTTACAGCACGAAAATATTAGATGCAAAGACGACAATCTATATCTGATTGATTATGATAGTTTATTTGTACCTGGATTAGAAGCGGAATCCAACTATGTAAAAGGCAAACCCGGTTATCAACACCCTACAATCAATGATTACAAAGGATATTTCTCGCACAATGATTATTTTTCTGAATTGGTTATTTATTTGTCCATAATGGCGATTGCAGAAAATCCGTCACTTTACAATCAGTACAGCAAAACGAATGATGACGGTTTTCTTTTTACCAAGAAAGACTTTGAAAACCCCGACCTGTCGCAAGTTTTTAATCAATTATTGAAAATGTCTTCAAACATACAAAACTTGACAAATAAATTGAAAGAATTTTGTAAAGCAAAAGACATTAATCATCTTCAACCACTTGAAAATATGATAACTAATCCTTGGGGTAAAGTTGGAACAAAAACAAGCGGACCGTCAAATACGTCTAATTCTAAACAAACTACAACATCTACACCCGATTGGAGTAAACTTGGAACAGGAAAAAGCAATCAGCCATCTATAACACAATCAGCCAATTGGAGTAAAGTTGTAAAAACTCCCAAGTATTGCAATCAATGCGGGAAGCCATACAAACTAACTAATTTCTGTCCTAACTGTGGCAAAAAACAATAAAAGGCAATAATATGAAATGTTCAAAATGTCAAACAGAAAACGAGGTGGGTGCCCAATTTTGTGAAAATTGCGGATATAAGCTAATAAAAAAAATGGTAACACAAGAAGAAAAAAACAGAAAAAATGATATTATGCAAAAGAAAAATGCAGAAATTAAAGAACATACAATTTTTATATGTCATTCAGAAAAAGACAAAGAAATTGCAGGTGCATTTTATGACATGTTAAATATGATACTATGTCATAGAAATATTGAGTATAAATTATTTTGCTCAAGTAAGGAAGGAGAGGGTGGTATTGAGAGCGGAGAGGATGTATATAAAGCAATAACTGAAAATATAGATAAAAGTGATAATATTTTTTGTTTACTCACAAACAACTCTTACAAAAGTGCTTGGACATTGTTTGAAATAGGTTATACAAAAGCCTCAAAAGCAAAACAATTAGTACCAATCGCTATTAATATTGATTATAATAAAAAGTTAAAAGACAAACCCTATTCTTATTTCAGTATAAAACAATGTAATAAAAACAATATTGTTCAAATTATTGAAAAATTATTGAGAAATATTTTAGTTGAGGAAATTGCACACAAAGAAACGTTTAAAATAGCAATAAATGATGATGTTGACAAATTTTTAAAAATAGTAGAAGAAAATCCCTGAAACTCATACGGTCAACTATTTGATATTCGGTCTGTTCGTCACTCAAATTATAATAACGACCCAACAACATGATTTTGAACATCATAACCACATCGAAAGGCTTAGCTCCTGCA
>BNTP01000179.1 GCA_025996695.1 Bacteroidia bacterium
TTGGCATAAGAAAAATAGTCGTAAAGTTTCTGTAAATAGATTTTTTTTCCGGTCACTTGATACAATTTAGTCATCACGGGCATCACCATATACAAACCATCTGCCCACCACCAATAATCATTGTTTGGCGTACTCATTTCATATTCCATCACTTCGATGGCGCGGGCGATTTTCTTTTCGTCCGGTTGAAGATTGTATAAGTCGATATAGGTTTGGAAACAGATTTGCCAATCGCCAAACAATACATGGTCGTCCGTTTCGCCATAATTATATTTCCAGTCCGCTTTATTGTCCGATTGGGCACCTTTCCATTGATTTTGTTCCGCCCATTTTTCCGAGTATTGACGGTACTCTTCTTTTCCGGTCAAGCGATACACTTCCATATTTCCGGTATGATACGCTGCATGATGCCAAAAAGCATTACCCGGATTAGGGTTGTTGGCTTGCCAATAATCATTGACCTTGCCGATGATGTTGCGGATTTCATCGTTGGGTTGCACCAAAGGTTGAGCCGATAAAAACAGCGGTAAATACAAAAGAACAATAACAAATGCTTTCCTCATGGTATTTTTAATTGTTTCACTACTCTGTCACTGATACACTCTTACATAATCAATCTCGTATTTTAGCGGAAACGCTGCATCGTCTGGGATTCCACCATTTTGTCCGCCAATCGCCAAATTTAACAGAATGTAATGCGGTTGTTTGAATGGGTTGGTATAATTGCCGATAGACCCGTTTTGTGTGTCTTTTAATAAGGTTTCATTCAATAATTCATCATCTAAATACAAGCGAATGGCTTCTTCATCCCAATCCATTCGCCAAATATGAAATTTATTTGCCCAATCCGGGTCTTTATCGGTGAATTTGGAAAATGGTACTGTTTGTGAAACCCATTGGGCGTTTCCGGGTTTGTCCGTTCCCCAAGCCACATTCGCCAAAATATGCGGGATTCCTTTTATCCGATAATATTCCATGATGTCAATTTCTCCATTGGAGGGCCAAGACATGGATTTTCCTAACGTCCAAATAGCGGGCCAAGAGCCGGAGGCGGTAGGAATTTTTGCCCGAACTTCAAATCGTCCGTACAGAAATTCTTTTTTGCCGACCGTTTTTATTGATGCCGCTGAATATTCGGCAAATTTACGATTTTTTCGCCAATCTTTGCTGTTTTTATCATAATTGGGATTGGGTATTTGTTCTTTTTTGCCTTCGATAGTTAAAATACCATTATATACATTTGCATTGCCGGATTGATACCATTGCAGTTCTTCGTTGCGAGTAAAGCCTTGTTCGTAAGACCAAAAGTCGGGATTGGGTTTGCCATCAGTATCAAATTCGTCTGACCAAACCAATTTGTAGTCGTTTTGTAGGGGCGGGGTTTGCCCGCCCTTATCAAAAAAATCCAAATCCCATTTATCCAACCATTTCAAAACCGGCAAATCGTTTTCAAATTGAATCGGCAACCAAATATACCGGGCATCAATCGGATGTTTCGGTGTCCATCTGTCAGCCATAAAAATAAAAGCCTCTTTTTTACCAATGACCGGTTGAATAAATGTACTTTGCGAATTAAATGTCAAATCCGCCCCCTCGCCAACAGCCGGATTAGGGTGTTCCGTCCAAGGTCCCCAAATATTATCTGCGGAAAACAAGCGAGCAGCGTTGGGTGCCCAACCGGTACAGCCGGAAGTTATCATAAAATAGGTACCGTCTTTTTTGAAGATAGCGGGAGCCTCGTTGTGACCGGCAGGGGCAATGCGGATGTATTTTCCGGTGTGACTGAGATAATCGTCCGACAATTCAGATAATTGCAGAGTTAAATTTTCTTCAGAGGAATAAATATGGTAGGCTTTGCCGTCATCGTCCACGTATAAAGTCATATCGCGAGACATTTGTCCGCTTGCAAAATCATTGCGCACAAACATTCCATCAATGGTAGCTTTCCTCCATTCGGGTGTCCACCAATCTTTGAAATCCGATACTTTGACGGTTGCATTTTTTTGTGCATCCGTCATATTCAGCGGATAATATCCGGCATTGGGACGATACGATTTTAGATAAGTATAAGGACCTGTTACTTGGTCGGCGGTAGCAATAGCCACTCGTGCAGCTGCATAGCCTTTACCTTTCAGTTCCAAATGAAAATACATGACAAACTTTTTGGTCTTCTCGTTGTAAATTACTTTTGGACGTTCCAATACGCAGCCGGACACGATGTCGCTCTTGGGGTCATTGCTGACCGCCAATGCTACGCCTTCATTCGTCCAATTATAAAAATCTTCCGAAGAATAGCAGGTTACACCGACAAAAGCGGAACTCGACTTTTCGCCTTTATGTTCACCGAAAAGATAATACTTGCCATCGTGATAGAGGATTCCGCCACCGTGGGCATTGACGTGCACCCCGTTGTTGTCGGGTAAAATAGCACCAGGATAAATAGCATCAAGCTTTTGAGCGGATGCAGAGAGAGAGAGTAGGCATAGTATGCTTACAAAAATATGTTTCATAACAATTATGAATTATGAATTATGAATTATGAATCAAGTACTAACCTCATTCATAATTCATAATTTAAAATTGATTATTTTTTTACCACTTTATGTGTGGAAACTTGATTATCCACCACTATTTTTAGAAGATAGACTCCATTGGGCTGATTGGACAGATTCACGATTTGTCTGCCACCTTGCGAAGCATACGTGGCAAGAGATTGTCCGGAAATACTGAATACTCTGATTGTGGCAGGGTTTTCGGTTTCCACTGTGACATTGTCAGCGGTTACAGTCGGATACACTTTAGCGTTCACTGCCAAATTGCCTATTCCTGTGACATTGCTCGTTGTGAATGACCATGTAATGCCGTCGGGATAAGTTGCTAAAAGACCTTCCGGAACATCTACGGTATAAGTTGTTAACGGATTCAATGCGCTGTATTCGATAAACAATTTGCTATACAATGTCCATCCAAATACGTCTGAAACCTGATTGCCTCCATTGTCAGTGATCACAATGCCATCAAGTTCGTCGGAATAGGGGATGTTTTTGTTGAACAACACTTCTATGGGGGTATTCGCAGATACGGTTGCTCCTTGTGTTGGTGTATAGGAGAGAATTTTCACGCCGTAAGGATTACTTGCCACAGTAAATGTCCAAATAATAGCTTCATCATAGCCGGAGATAACGCCCGCCGGAATGTTTACCGAATAAGTGGCTTTGAGTGCCAAAGGGTCGGTGTGGGTAATTGTCAAAACTTTCTCCGAGATAACGCCCAATACGCCTGCCAATTGGATATCGTTAGCCGTATTGGTAATCGTAATGGTGCTCAAATCGCCTTTGGCGGCTATCGGTTTGTTGAAAGTGACCGTGACAGCATCCGTAGGCATTGCACCTGTGGCGCCATCAGGAGGAGTTAACGCCACAATTTCCACTACTCCGCCACCGCTGGTAGGTTCCAATATCCATTCATTTTTACTTCCACCGTCTGTGTCGATATAAATATTTTCATCGTTCTGTGGCGCCAAAAATTTTGTAGTGCCGGCAAATCCTAAAGCTTGTATTTTAGTCAGTCCATCGGTCGTGGAGATGAGCCATTCGGCTTTCGGATCGGCTGCATTGGTTTCAAAAATAACGGTCCATGCGTTGCCGGCGTGTTGTGTCAGGTACTTTCCATCCACTGAAATATTGAAATGTTCCGGATCGGATGCGTCTTTATCTATCTTGAAAATCTGACCTTCGGCCGTTTCACTGCTTGCTTCGATTTTCAAAACATTATCTACATTAGTCATGTATAAATCGGTTGCCACGTTTTTGATGCGGAATTTTACCGGTTCAAACACCCATTCTATTCCGGCGTGGGTCTTGTCTGTGTAGCACTGAGTGCCGGCAGCTGCATCTGCCTTGTCCGGAGCCACCCATTTAGCTCCGGCATTGGCTGCGACCGCAATTCGGGTTTGTCCACTATCATCGGTCGTTAATACTAATTCTGCCAAAGGGTCGGCACTGCTCGTTCCCAGCAAAATGTCCCATGCATTTACTGATGAATGGGTCAGATACTGGCTATTGATTTCCAAATTGTAGCGTGTAGCATCTGTGGCATCTTCAAGCAGTTTGAATATTTGATAATCGCCTTTTGAATCGTAATTATCAACTTCAAGGTACCCGTCGGCATTTGCCGTGAGATATAACCCTGTGTTTACGTTTCGGATGCGGTAGTCCACATCCACCGCCGGATTGGTGGCGGCTTTGGTTGTGCCGCACAACAGGCAGCCAACCGTGATTGATAGAAATATATTCTTTTTCATCTTATTTATATTTTAAAATTATTTTATTGCTGCTTCATTCGCTCTTGTTGACCAATAGGGATTCTGATAAATCGGCGAAGTGTCAGGCGAACTGCCATCCCGCTGCTTACCAAGAAATGTTCTGCGGCAATGGGCGATAGATAATGCGCCATTTTCCACAAATATCCACCTTGTTTGTAGACATCCGAATTAGGATTCGCTTCATAAGGCAACAAATACGAACTCTGATCGCTGGATGAAACATTATCACCGGGTTTCAAACCGTCATACCAATTTTTCATAGGTCCCCATAACTTAAATCCTTCGATATGGTAGGGATTGTTCACGAGTTGATCCAAGGCTCTCCA
>BNTP01000180.1 GCA_025996695.1 Bacteroidia bacterium
TTTGCAAGACTTGCAAAATATAGCACCTCAAAAAAAGATTTAGCCAAAAAAACACAGTTCAAAATTATTTCTGCCAAATTTCCCAAGCGGCAAAGGCTTGCAAGAGCAGCATTTCCAACCCGTTTTGGACGGTGGCTCCATGCTCGACGCCGCGTTTCATGAATCGTGTTTCGTTGGGGTTGTAAAGCAAATCGTAGAGTAAGTGCTTGTCTGTCAGCAAGTTGTATGGTATGTCCGGACATTCATCCACGTGAGGCCACATGCCGACCGGCGTGCAGTTGACAACCACGGTGTTCGTTGCCATGACATCGGGTGTTAAATCGCTGTATGTCAGCGTAGTAATCGCCGACTGAGGATTCGCGCCTGCGCGGGAATGTCCGCGGGATACGAAAGTTGATGTGATACCCAACTGTTTGAAACCTTGACACACCGCTTTGGCTGCACCGCCGGTGCCCAAAATGAGGGCATTTTTATGATTGCCCGCTTCGATTGTTGCCGTGATGGACTGTTTGAACCCGATGACATCCGAATTGTAGCCAATCAATTTGAGTTTGCCTTTCGAGCGGTCGAATTTAATCGCATTGACGGCTCCAATGGCTTTTGCATCGCTGTCTAAACCGTCCAGAAGGGGAATTACTTGCTCTTTATACGGAATCGTAACGTTCAGACCTTTCAAGTTGGGATTGTTTTTAATCACCGACTTAAAGTCCTGAATAGCAGGAATTTCAAAATTGACATATTCGGCATCAATTTTCTCATCCTTAAACTTATTGTTGAAATACCCCTTAGAAAAGGAGTGCGTCAATGGAAACCCAATCAATCCGTATAAATCCATCATAAATCGTTATTGCGGACTTGACCCGCAATCTCCTCATTTTAAGTAATTTTCTACATTGTTTTTAATTCTCTCTGCAACATCGCTGACATCGGCTTTGATGAATTTTTCGCCGGTGATTTTTTCATACAACTCAATGTAGCGTTCCGAAACACTTTCGCAATAGGCGGGGGTCATTTCCGGCACTGCTTGTCCTGTTTGGCCTTGAAATCCGTTTTCCATCAACCATTTACGCACAAATTCTTTGGAAAGCTGTTTTTGTTCTTCGTCTTTTTCAAAACGTTGTTGGTAGCCTTCCGAATAAAAATAGCGTGACGAATCCGGCGTGTGAATTTCGTCAATCAGGTAGATTTTGCCGTCTTTTTTGCCAAATTCGTATTTCGTGTCCACCAAAATCAAGCCTTTTTGAGCGGCCATTTCGGTGCCCCGTTGAAACAAAGCTTGCGTGTACTTTTCCAACTGTTCATAAGCATCTTTGTTCACAAGTCCTTGAGCGATGATTTCTGCTTTGGAAATATTTTCGTCGTGCCCTTCGTCCGCCTTTGTCGTTGGCGTAATAATAGGGTGGGGAAATCGCTCATTTTCGCGCATCCCGTCGGGCAAAGCAATGCCACAGAGCGTGCGAACACCCGCTTTATATTCGCGCCACGCACTGCCGGTCAGATAACCGCGAATCACCATTTCCACTTTGAACGGTTCGCAACGCACGCCCACCGTAACCATCGGGTCGGGAGTGGACTGTTTCCAATTCGACACAATGTCTGACGTTGCATCCAAAAATTTGGCCGCTATCTGGTTGAGCACCTGCCCTTTATACGGAATGCCCAGTGGCAAAATCACGTCAAAAGCCGAAATGCGATCCGTCGCAATCATTACCAAAGTATCTTCACCTATGGAATACACATCTCTCACCTTCCCGTGATACACATTCGTTTGTCCCTGAAATTTGTAATCTGTTGTTGTAAGCGTATTTTTCATATATAACTCTGTATTTTTGATTGCAAAGATAGGCATATTATTTGAATATTCCTAATTATGCTGATTTGGGGTGCACGACAAATTTCCCATTTCTTCTTTTAGAGAACTGTTCGTTTCCATCGTTTTTGATGACAAAGTTACGAAAAAATGCGATTTTATTCGTTGCTTTACTTTTTTTTTAGCAAAACACTTTGATTATTCAAAATAATTCCTTAACTTTGCCGTTTCAATAGTAAAGAAAGAGTTTTGAAGCAATATATTTTAGCTCTGATCGGAGGATTTTTAGCTGTTTCTGCAGCCGTTCACGCTCAAGAAACACCTGTTTTGCAGCCGGATGCCGTGTTTATGGAACAGGATAGCTTGTTCGTTGACATGGGCGACAAGATGACTTTTGAGGACTCGTTTAAACCCGTTCCTACCAAATCAGTCATTTATTCAGCCATTTTCCCCGGATTAGGGCAAATATATAATCGCAAATACTGGAAATTGCCGATTGTCTATGGTGGATTTTTGGGTTGTATGTATGCTATTACGTGGAACAACACGCAAAAAGTTAGCTACTCAGATGCCTACCGAGATTTTATGAACGGCAATACAGCCAATGACGCGGCATGGCGGGCGTACAAATATTACAGCTATGACGACGACCCAAGCAAATGGTCAGACCAACAGCGGTCGAGTTTCGCCTATGCGCTCCGGTCGAAGAAAGATTTTTTCAGGCGTAACTACGAGTTGAGTTGGATTATCACAGCCGGTTTGTATGGATTGTGTATGATTGATGCCTACGTGGACGCGAAATTGTTTGATTTTGATGTGAGTGATAATATAAGTATGCGCGTGCAGCCGACTTTCTTTGAACGAACGGCTTATAATCCGCGAACGCTGGGGGTGCATTTAAGTGTAAATTTTTAATACTATAAAATATGAAACAACGTCTTTTAACTCTATTTTTCTTGATAGGAACGCTGAGTGCGATCTGTCAAACATCTTTTACGACTAATCCCTATGCTATTTATCCACAAGACATCAAAGCTAAAGACGCTTTGTATGTAGAGCGGCTTGCAAAGCTAAACAATATCATCGAACTGCCTTACAATGAGATAGTTAGAGATTGTATTGACGGTTATTTCACGCGACGCAGCGAGCAAATAGAACGGATGCTCGGATTAGCGGAGTTCTATTTTCCCATGATTGAAGAGGCATTAGACAGAAATGGCTTGCCACACGAACTGAAGTATTTGGCAGTCATCGAATCAGCCTTGAATCATTCCATTCAATCACGTGCGCGAGCCACCGGTTTGTGGCAATTTATGTTGGTCACGGGCAGAGAATATGGCTTGGAAATCAACAGCTTGGTAGATGAGCGATGCGACCCGCAAAAAGCAACCGATGCCGCTTGCAAATACCTCGTGGACATGTATCGCAAGTATGGTGATTGGACGCTGGCAATTGCTTCCTACAATTGTGGCAGCGGGAATGTACAAAAAGCGATTCGCCGTGCAGATGGCAGAACCGATTATTGGGCAATTTATCCTTACTTGCCGCGCGAAACACGCATGTATGTGCCGTTGTTTATTGCGGCAACTTACGTGATGAACTATGCCGGCGAACACAATTTGCATGCCATAGCACCCACCATTCCGCTGGATGTGGACACAATTATGGTGAATACACAGATTCATTTCAACCAAATTGCAGCCGTTTTGAACGTCGACAAAGAGGTGATTGCGACGCTGAATCCGCAATATAAAAAAGAAATTATTCCGGGCAATTCGCGGCCTCGTGTACTGAAATTGCCTTCTCACCATGCTTACACCTACATTGAGCAAGCCGATTCAGTGTATAATCATCGTCGGGATGAAATTTTTTCCAATCGCACGTATGCCGGAAATTTTAGCATTGGCAGCAAATCTTCAAGTCATTTGATAAAAAAATATCACAAGGTTAGAAAAGGCGAAACATTGGCAACTGTCAGTCGCAAATATGGCGTAAATTCAAAAAGCGTCAAAAAATGGAACGGTTTGAAATCCAATGCATTAAAGCCCGGAAAATCGCTGATAATTTACATCGAAGATTTTTCGACGCCCACACCATCGCCCACACCATTGCCATCCCCAGGGGCTACTCTTGCTGTTGTCCAACCCACAGAAGCGGATGCTACCGAGAACGACGGCGCCTCCACGATGCTGAATGAAGCTGTAATGGCACAATTGGAAGCAGACGTTGCCAATCGGTCTGTCAGCAGCCAAGTCTATGCCGATGCCTATCCCAACGCTTCCGAAAAAGAAGCAAGCACCAAAGCGACAAAAGCACAACCGCCTCGCACTTACAAAGTAAAAAAAGGCGATACCTTGTACTCTATAGCGTCGAAATTTTCCGGTGTTTCGCACAAAGATTTGATGCAAGCCAACAAATTAAAATCTTCGGCATTGAAAATAGGGCAAACGATTCACATTCCGGAAATGTAATTCACCCCGAGTTGCGCTCGCTCGCTTGCAAGGGAGCTATTAGACATAGAAGACTTTTAGCCCGCAAACACAGGCTTTTGTGCAATGTTTCAACTGAAGCAATATCAGCTCTGAAAAAGCGTCAGGCAATAGCACAGGGCAACGCCTTGTGTGTTATGGATTTAGATGATCCTGCGCCCTGAAAGGGCATCAGCCGTTGCTTACGCCCTTTCAGGGCTTGCGTTCGATCTTCATTCCTATACGCAGGGCGTTGCCCAGTCGTGTTCGGAAGAAAATTTTTATTAAGAAATAGCTTTATCATGAGGCTAAATCTTTTTTTGAGGTGCTATATTTTGCAAGTCCTGCAAG